>NZ_CAPAEZ010000010.1:0-47517 GCF_948576815.1 uncultured Allobaculum sp. | reverse complement strand
TTATCCCAAGGAGGCGGTCGAGAAAATACCCGTCTTTTATTTGACGCTTACGTCTCTGTGCTGCTCGGGGAGTCATGCTCCTGGGTTTGATCCCAGCCGGATCGGCCGGACCGTCGAGCGGCGGTTTTAGAAACAGAAAAAGCCTGTCGGAGCGGCAGAGAAGAAAAGCGCCGGATCGACAGGCTGTCTAAGGAAAGCTGCGCATAGAAAGCAGTACAAAGAAAAAGACAATAAAAAAAGCTCCTTGCGGAGCGAATTTTCAAATGGTGACTCGGCAGGGATTCGAACCCTGGACCCCTTGATTAAAAGTCAAGTGCTCTACCAACTGAGCTACCGAGTCATTTTAAGTGGTGCCGACTAGAGGACTTGAACCCCCAACCTACTGATTACAAGTCAGTTGCTCTACCAGTTGAGCTAAGTCGGCGAATGGTGGAGGCTAACGGGCTCGAACCGCTGACCCTCTGCTTGTAAGGCAGACGCTCTCCCAACTGAGCTAAGCCTCCTCTTGCTGAATGCCTGATCATTGTAGCTCATTCATTTTTCATTTGCAAGAAAGTAAACCTGACTTTGGAAAATCGGAAAAGGGAAGAAAGGCAGGAAGAACTGCAGGGAAGAAAATGCGCCAGGTCCGCCTCTGCATCTCTAAAGCCAGGCAACCGCATGTGCGTCTGGAAGACGGATGTTTGCCTTTGCCGGTTTCAGAAATACAGAAAGGAAAGAGGCAGCCGCAAAATACGGTTTGCCTGCCATACGAGCAGCCAGATCCGAAAAAATGGCAAAAAAAATACCGGGTGAGCATCCCGGGACGTTGTGGTCAGCCTGCATGACTGAACGCTCTATATTTAAAGCCCAGACCTGACATGAAGAAATATATAGTGCAGAGGGGTCAGGCGGCGGACTGCCAAAAAAAATGGAGCAGGTGATGAGAATCGAACTCACGTAGTCAGCTTGGAAGGCTGAAGTTCTACCATTGAACTACACCTGCAAAAATAAAAATGGTGACTCGGCAGGGATTCGAACCCTGGACCCCTTGATTAAAAGTCAAGTGCTCTACCAACTGAGCTACCGAGTCATTTTAAGTGGTGCCGACTAGAGGACTTGAACCCCCAACCTACTGATTACAAGTCAGTTGCTCTACCAGTTGAGCTAAGTCGGCGAATGGTGGAGGCTAACGGGCTCGAACCGCTGACCCTCTGCTTGTAAGGCAGACGCTCTCCCAACTGAGCTAAGCCTCCATTCGCTTAACGCTTGATCATCATACCCAAAGCGGCCCGATCGTGCAAGTATTAATTTCAAAAAAATGAAACGAGGGCGGAAGAAAACGCGTTGCCCATTTTGGCAAGGCGTGTCTTTTTCCTTTACCTGTCGTATTTTTGGCTTTTTTATCTTTACGAAGTCCATTCGAAAAAAGTAAACTTTAAAGTTTCTTTCAGCTTCCCCGCTAAAATAGAAGCTGAAAAAATCCGGGAGCGTACCGATCCAGCAGCCGTCAAAAGACGGTTGGACCTGAAATTTCTCTGAGTCTGGAAACGGAGTCGACAGCCTGCTGTCCTCGGCACGCTTGCCGCAAATGAAAAAAGAAACGATGGATCGGGAAGCTTTCCTGGATCGAAATCGTAAACAGACAAAAATATATATCGAAAAAATCGGCGAAAGGCCGGTTTCTGGAAAGGAGCCGAATATGAAAATTTTAATTGTGGAAGATGAAACGCGTCTGGCCGAAGCGACAGCCGCGATGCTTCGCCAGAATGCCTACAGTGTGGATCTGGCGTTTGATGGAGAAACGGGATCCGAAAAGGCGTCCAGCGGCATTTACGATCTGGTTATTCTCGATGTAATGCTGCCAAAAAAAGACGGCTTTGAAATTCTCGAAGATATTCGAGTGCTGGCTCCGGAAACCCGGGTGATCATGCTGACGGCACGCGGCGAACTGAGCGATAAGCTGGCCGGTCTGAAAAATGGAGCGGACGACTACATGACCAAGCCGTTTCATATGGAAGAACTGCTGGCCCGTGTCGATATCCAGCTGAAGAAAACGAGCGCCGTGAAATCCAATAAGCTTGAATATGGCGACATTTCACTGGATCTGCAGTCGTGCATGCTCAAAAGCCGGGAAAGCGGCGAAAGCATTCCGATTGCCGGCAAGGAATACACGCTTCTCGAATATTTCCTTTCCCATCCAGGACAGATTCTCAGCCGGGATCAGCTGTACTCCAAAGTGTGGGGCTGGGACAACAATATTGAATCCAATAATCTGGAAGCCTATCTTTCCTTTCTGAGAAAGAAGCTGCGTCTGCTCGGTTCCAAAGTGGAACTGAAATCGGTACGCGGTCTGGGCTATCGCATGGGGATGAAAGATGAATGAACTTCGTCGGAAGATGATGCTTACCCTGTTCGGGCTGCTGAGCATCATGGTCTGGCTGATTGTCGGCGTCTTTGATTTTCAGAACTACGCGACCGTACAAAACGATCTATCCGCCAGTATTCTGGAGATTTCGGAAATGACCCGCGAACTCTGGAATCCGACCGCGCTTGGTCCGTTTCCGCAGGACGAAGATGAAGATTCCCGGCTGGCTCTGCTTTATGAAAATCCAGTCTACATGATCGTCTTCAATAACGCGCAGAAGCCCATGCATTTTCTGACCACGCAGGATACAGATGAAGGGACGATCAACAAGATTGTCGAGAAAGCGCAGTTCGTCGAGAAAACGAGCCGCCCGGATACGAATCCGGCGATCGGCAACCTTCTGGTGAGCAGCTACGTGTGCTATCATCCGTCCAACAATATGGTGATGATGATCGACGTAACCGCCATCCGCAACGAACTGATCAGCCATCTGTTCATATCCATCCTGATCGGCATCGGCTTTGAAGGCCTGCTGTACATCGCCTGCCGCAAGGCGGCAGCCTGGATGATCGGCCCAATCGAAGAGACATTCAAGAAGCAGCGCCAGTTTATCGCCGACGCGTCCCATGAACTGAAGACGCCGGTCGCGGTCATTCTGGCCAATGCTGAAGCCATGGAAAAGGACCCGAACCCCAAATGGCTTTCCAATATTGAAGAAGAAGCCAGCCGCATGAACGGTCTGATTACCGATCTGCTGGATCTGACGCGAAACGAGCAGCAGGAAATCCAGATGCTTCCGGTCAACCTTTCCCGTCTTGTGGAAAAGCAGTGCCTGATTCAGGAAGCGGTCATGTTTGAACATCATATTGAGCTGAGCGAAACCATCGAACCGGATCTTACGGTGAACGGTCAGTCGTCTATGCTCGAACAGGTGATCGCCATTCTGCTCGATAATGCGGCGGCGCATTCCGATGGAAAGATCGCGGTCACGCTTCGCCGGCAGGGAAAAGACGTTCTGCTTTCGGTTTCCAATACCGGCGTTCCGATTCCGCCCGATCAAAGGGAAAAGATTTTCGAACGCTTCTATCGTGCCGATGAATCGAGAAACCGTTCCTCCGGCCGGTACGGTCTCGGACTGGCCATCGCCAAAAGCATCGTGAACCGGCACAAAGGCAAGATTGAAGTTGACTGCCATGGCGGCTGGACCACCTTTACGGTCGTTCTTCACGCAGCGGCCTGATCCGATCCGGTCTATATGCAAATCCATGTGTAACAGCCAGAAGGCGCGAGAACGATCGCGCCTTTTTCCCTGGCTGCAAAAGAGAGCCTGAACTTCTGGCAAAATACCTTTGTCCGCACGGGGGAAGACAGATTTTGCATCGCCTTTTGAAATGGTATTTTCTAAACCGCTCGAATCTGGATATTATGGATCTGTTTGCGGATCGATCGGTCTTTTGGAATTTTCCGTTTCGATGGTTCACCAGTCTCAGTGAATCAAACTGGAATGGGGAAAAGGCAGATCCGGGAGATTGAAGGAAGGAAACCGGCAAAGTTCTGTGCGATAAACGGGCACTGCCGGAAGGGAAAGATATGAAACAGTTTTTAAGCCGAACCTGGATGGTTTACGGCATCGGCCAGATCTTGATGATGGCCCTTTGTGCCTATGTCGGCTGGTATGCGGTTGCCAATGCGGCGGTCGTCATTACGGCTGCGTATTGCGTGCATCTGGCCAGAAAGCGCAAAAAACAGCTCGAAGACAACAAGGATGTCATCCGCAAAATGACGCGCAAGCAGAAGAAGACGCTTGAGGCGATCGACGATAAGCAGGTCCGCGAAATTTCCGCGACTTCGCGCATGATGCCGTATCTCTGCTTTGGCTGCCTGCTGCTCAACGGCTACACCTATTACTACAACACCGCCAATTCCCGCGCCGCAGCCGTATGGCTGGGAATTCCGGATGCCTGGAACGTATGGTTTCTGGTGATCGGAATGGTGTTTGGCTTTGTTTTCTACTTCGCGTTCTGCTTTAAAATGAACGAAATGATGACTCTGAAGGACTGATCTTCAGAGTCTTTTTTCATGAGAAGCATGAATTCTCAGCCTGAAAGCAAAGGAAAAGCCGGTCCGTCAAAGTCTGAAAGAAAGGACGGGATCCGGCCAGAATAAAGAAAAAGACATCGCCAGACGATGTCCCTTTATTTGAGTCCATAAGCTGGACATGAATTTGCGATGGCTGGGGCAACTGGGATCGAACCAGTGAAATGCAGGAGTCAAAGTCCTGTGCCTTACCGCTTGGCTATACCCCAAGGCGCACAAAAAAGCAAAGGTATTGTATCAACCGCGAATTTTCCTGTCAACGAACGCAGGAATGTGCGACTGAAGCCACTTGTGCTGCAAAGAGAGGCATTTGGAAACGACTTTTTCCAGCGCAGAATCGTTGATCCGGCGGCTTTCAAAACGAATCTGATCGTTTTCAAATAAGGAAATGGAATTGAAGGCGCTCTTGATCTGCCGTCCGAATACAGGGCGCATCTGAAGCAGTCCGGCTTCCGAAGCGATCCGGTAATCGGGATCAAACGACAGGTACGTATGGCAGTGAAACGTGGAAACAATGGCTTTGACAGAGCTGTCGGGGTCCTTGCCGCAAAGGACAAGATGGATCCGGCAGTTCAGTACGCCAAACCAGACTGACCACTCCTGCAGCAGCACGAGCTTTCTGGAAAGCAGGTCCGCCGTGGAAGAAGCAATCAGAATGTTTAAAACAAGCGGGTGGTCTTTCAACAGGTCTTTCATACTCTCTTAAATCCGTGGTTCTGTACGATATAATATTAGCAACTCAGGGAGGCATCGTCTAATGGTTCGAGCGGGTATAGATTTAGGAGCCCACAGTCTGCGGCTGATTGTGGACGGAGAGGGCGTTGTATTTGATGAGCCTTCTGTTGTCGCGTTCAATGAAAAGGGAGATGTTCTGGCCATCGGGGAGCAGGCGTACGATCTGCGCTCGTCCAGGGACCGGACGATCCGTTTAGTCCGCCCGATCCGTGATCAGGGCGTGGATACAAAAGCGCTCGAAGCCATGCTCAACGAACTGTGCTATGAATTCCGGCTGTTTCGACTGTTCCAGAAAACGACGCTTCTGTTAAGCTATTCTTCTGCGTTTTCGGAAGAAGATATTTTGCATCTGAAACAGACGCTTCTCGATCTGGGCGCCAGTCAGATTTATTTCGATCCGGAAATCTGGATGGCAGCCGTTGGATCCGGCCTGGATCTGTTCTTGCCGGTTTCGAGCTGCGTTCTTTCGGTCGGCTTTTCCAACTGCGATATCGCCATTTTCCGTCAGGGACAGCGCATTTATCACGCTTCGAACCCTTCGCTCAATGGCCGCAGAGCCAGCGAGCTGGCAGCAAAGTACCTGCTTCGCCATCACGATCTGATTCCGGATGAGCAGACGCTCGATTTGCTGATTCAGTCCATCGGCGCGGTACGTCTTTCATCTAAGGATCAGTACGTGCGCATCAAAGGGCGCCTGCGGGATACCGAAAAGCAAATTGAAATCCCGGTCAGCCAGAATGAAATGGCTGCGGTACTCGCACCGTTTGCCAGAGAACTCGGTCTGTGGGTTTCTTCGTTTGTGCGCGGCTTGCCGGAAAACATTCAGCTCGATCTTTCGGAACGGGGAATTGTCGCCAGCGGCGGTACGATGAAGATGCTTGGCCTGGCCGATCAGATCGGCGCGCTGGCCGGATGTCCCGTTTACTGCACCGATGAGCCCGATCGAACGGTCTCCCGGGGCATGGAAGCGCTTCTCGAAACCATTGGACGCTGAGAAAGGGCATACCTTTCAGGCTTTCGGACTTTTCGTTTGCAAACAAAGTGACAATTGAATATATTGATAGATGGCTATTTATACAATTCACGATAAATTTGCTTCAATTTGCGAACAGGATTCGCTAAAAATTGGCTGAAAATAGAAACTAAACAGGAGGAACTTGAGCATACATGGCTAAACAGGACATGATCGAACTTGATGGCTTGGTAACGGATACACTTCCAAACGCCGCATTTAAAGTAAAACTGGAAAACGGACACGAAATTCTGGCTCATGTTTCTGGAAAGATTCGTCTGCACCACATTCGTATTCTTCCCGGCGACAGAGTAAGAGTGGATATTTCCCCTTACGACCTCACACGCGGACGCATCACCTTCCGCTACAAATAAGGTATACCGCCTGAATAAACAGGATACATACGACAGGAAAGTTCAGAGTCAGCGAATTCTGAACAAGGAGGTACATCATGGAAGTTTTTACCCGGGCAGCATTCAATCAGCTTCCTGACGGCACGGATACTCGCGCCTCTTTTACATTTGAACCCCTCGCACGCGGGTTTGGAACCACCATTGGCAACGCCATCTGCAGAACTCTGCTCTCGGATCTTCCGAGCACAGCCGTTATGGCTTATAAAGTGGAAGGCGCTCCTGCCGATGCCGCTAAACTTGATGAAATCGAAGAAGATATTATTCGTCTGAAACTGAATCTGAAAAAGATCCAGCTTGAAACCGAAGATACGGGAATCACCGAACTGCAGTTAGTGAAAACCGGCCCTTGCACAGTAACCGCCGGCGATCTGATCTGCCCGGAAAACACAACGATTACCGATCCGGATCAGGTGATCTGCACCGTTAAGGAAAACCAGACACTGAACATGACGCTGTTTGCGGCGACCGACGGCGGCTACAAGACAGCAGGCGAAATTGAAAAAGAATACGACCTTCCCGAAGGAACGGTCTGCCTCGATACAACCTTTACACCGATTAAATCCGCAGAATATCTGTCCGAGCCGACGCTGCTTGGTCACGATACGAAGTATGACAAAGTCACATTCGACATTCATACCAACGGAAGCATTACGCCGCTGAACGCCGTTACGGAAGCTGCGCGTATTGTCATCGGCTATCTCGATAATATTTATCCGGCTGCGCAGATGGAACTCGAAGAAAGCTTCACCGTTCAGCCGCCGGTTACGGAAGAAGTGGCGAAGTCTTCGACAATGATGATCGAAGATCTTGAGCTGTCTGTCCGCTCCTACAACTGCCTCAAACGTGCAGGCATTCAGACTGTAGAAGAGCTGACCCAGAAGACCGAAGATGAAATGATGCACGTGAAAAACCTCGGCAAGAAGTCGCTTCAGGAAGTCAAGGACCGTCTCGAAGCCATGGGACTTGGTTTCCGGCAGTACGACTGATTCCAGGCAAGCAGGCTGCGCTGTATTCCCTGAGAAGAGGGAGAAATTTCAGCCCGCAAAGCGGGAACGGAATTTCAGAACACGAAGCGCGCTGTCAGCCAGCACGAAATCCATTATCGATACAGAAAGAGGAAGTTCGGATCGAATCGGACCTCCTCTTTTTCTGCTTTCAGGGGCGTTATCGGCGTATAAAAGGACGAAATCCACCGATATTCGACAGGCGGAAAAATACCATCCCAAGCGGCTGGATTTATCGTGAAGAAAAGGATCCCGTCCCTTTGAAAAACGTCTGTACATTGCATTAAGAAAAACGTAAGTATAGGGCAATTGATCCGGATTTTCGATTTAGCTATGATATTTTTATAGAAATGAAACCAAATGATTTGAAATGAACAGTATGAAAACAGCTTTCAGCGTTTGCGTTTACTCCCGTTTTTTCAATCTGCAGGGCAGTACAGAGTGAACAAAACAGGCAGAACAAGAACAGGCGTTCCGGATACCAAGAATCCAGAGAAGAAAGCCCAGACTTTTCACAAATCGAATCCCGAAAATGCTTCGGCCGCGCCGCATGCATTTACATACAGTAAGCACAGAAAGTGAGGAATTGCATATTTATGGCAAAAGATTTTTTCAAAGATCGCAAAGCGATTATCAGCACGATTCTCGATAACATGCAGGGCTCGAATGAATTCGATGAGTCCAAATACTACACGATCGACATTCTCGACGTGGACGGTGAAACCGCCAAGGTAATGGTCTGCGATGATTACCGCTACCTGACAAAGGAAGAAGGCACCTGGAAAGAAGTGCCGCAGGCTTCCAAAGCGTAATCGCCAAAAGCCTGTTTTCTCGCGCAGCGTATGACGTTCGAGGACAGGCTGTATGACAGGCTTGCTAAAAAAAGCACAAAACGTATTTAAAACGAAAAAGCGGCCCGTACCGCAGAACGTTCCCTTGAGGGGAAGGCTCTGCGGTACGGGCCGCTTTCGTACAGGGATGTATGGGCAGGCTTAGTCTTCGAGTGTGCGGATTCCAAAGCGGAAGTAAAGGACGTGGCCGATCCAGACGGCCACAAGAATCCACTGGACCCAGGGCAGATGGAAGAGCATCAGCCAGCTGCAGAGAAGCACGAGCGAGATCGTCATCAGAACGCGCTTCTTAGCCTGCGGACGCATGGCACGGTGTTCAACCCAGTCTTTGGCATTGTCCTGATACAGCCGGGATGCGACAAAGCGATCGTGCAGCTTCTCGCTGCTTCGCGCAAAGCCAAAGGCGGCCATCAGCGCGAAAGGAAAGGACGGCAGAACGGGCAGGATGGCTCCAAGAACGCAAAGAAACAGTCCGACGAAGCCGATCAGCAGAAACAGCGGCTTTTCGATGCGGTTCTGGTTGTCGTAGTACAGATGGCGAAGAGCCATGACTGGATGATGGAGAAGCATGCGCGGGCCGGAATAGCGCATGACCTGACGAATCTGTTTGCGCCGCTCGTTTCGGTAACAGTGCACCTGGCACTGGGAACAGAATGTTTTCGTTTCCATGAACGGGCATTTGGAAATGCGCACAAGGGCGTATTCCAGCAGCTCTTTTTCTTCATGGGGATTGGGATACTTTTTGTAGTAGAGGGCGATCATTTCCTGGACGACACGTGCCTCAAAGGCCCGTTTCTTTTCAGCCCTGCGCTGCAGGCGTTTGGTTTTTGTTTTACTGGACGGCATGAGAATGAAGTTCCTCCATTTCTATAATATGATCAGCAAAGGAGAGCGTCCCCTTGCGGTGGCTGATGAGGACGACCGTTTTCCCTTTGGCTTCCTCGTCGAGTGCGCGAAGAATGGTGCCTTCGTTGAGCGCGTCGAGATTGCTGGTAGGCTCATCGAGAAGCAGAATATCGCCATCGTGCAAAAAGGCGCGGGCCAGACCGATGCGCTGCTTTTCGCCGGACGAAAGAGAACTTCCGCTTTCCGCCAGCATGGTATCCAGCCCCTGATCGAGGGAATCGATGAAGGTATCGATGCTGGCCTTTTTGCACGCTCTGCGAATTTCTTTGTCTGTCGCATCGGGTTTGGCGGCTAAAAGGTTATTGCGAAGGGTATCGGTAAACAGAACGCTCTCCTGCAAAACCACAGACTGTTTTGTACGCAGGAAATCCGTCTGTACGTCTTTCAGATTTTCATCGCCAAGGCGGGCTGTCCCGGCCTGCGGATCGAAAAAGCGCATGAGCAGGCGAAGCAGAGTGGATTTTCCGCAGCCGCTTCTGCCTTCGATTCCGGTGATTTTTCCTTCCGGAAAAGACAGGGAAAGACTTTCCAGGATCGCCTGATCGTCATAGGCAAAGGCGAGATTTTCCACCGCCATGGCGCTCGATTCTGGGCAGGCCCCTTTTTCGTTTTCCCTGACGGTAACTTCTTCATCAAACAGCGTCAGGACGCGGCGAGCGGCCCCAAGCGTGGAGGACAGACCGGTCGACAGATTGGCCAGCGCCAGAAATGGTCCAAAGGTTGAGGACTGGAGCACGAGACTCGCAAAGAAGCTTTGTGCACCGATCTGATCGTGCCGGTAAAGATAGAGACCAAGAAAAAGCATGAAGAGCATCGAGAGAGTAACGATAGCCAGAGAGGCAGAAGAAGCGGCCACGGTCTGTTTTTTCTGCTCGTCTTCC
Source organism: uncultured Allobaculum sp. (assembly GCF_948576815.1). Lineage (NCBI taxonomy): Bacteria > Bacillati > Bacillota > Erysipelotrichia > Erysipelotrichales > Erysipelotrichaceae > Allobaculum > uncultured Allobaculum sp. The sequence continues at coordinate 37,271 of NZ_CAPAEZ010000010.1, read as the reverse complement.
AGCACGAGCAGTTCTTCCGTCTTTTCGTTCATTCGTGCTTTGCGGACGCCTTCAAGATCGTACTGAATGATTTCGTCCGCGCCGCGCACGCTTTCCAGCACTGTCGCGCTCAGATCGCCGACAGCCTTACGACGGGCTATGCCGGTTTTCTGTGCGGCAGAACCGAAAATCAGCGGAATGCCAAAGGCAGCCAGCGCGTAGCTGCAAAGAAGCAGGACGCCGATGGACCAGTGAATCCAGAAACCGGCAGCTCCAAAGAGGACGGCGCAGCAGATCGCGATGCAGAACGGAGAAATCGTGTGGGCATAAAACACTTCCAGAAGTTCCACATCCGAAGTGATCAGAGCGATCAGATCGCCCTTTTTACGCCCGTCCAGCCGGGCTGGACCGAGCCGGCGCAGCTGACCGAAAACTTTATCGCGAATCGTGGCCAGAAGACGAAAGGCAATGTAGTGGTTGCACGCCTGCTCGCCATAGCGAAGGACGCCGCGCAAAACGGCGAACAGTCCCATGCAAAGGCAGGCTGTCCCGAAGGAGATCGAAATGGAGCCAGGTATATGGGAGAATGCGGCCAGGACGGCCATCATCCCGATTCCGGCAGCACACACGAATCCGGCGGTTCCGGCCAGAATGGCCAGAATCATCCAGCATTCCATGCCGTGCACCAGCTTGAGCAGACTGCGCAGTACGCCAAAGGTGGAGAGATTCTTATTCGTTTTCTTCGCGTTCATACAGACTTTCTCCTTTCACGTACTGTTCCAGTTTCTGCTGGGCAGAATAAATGCGTTCGAATTCGCCCCCGGCTTCTTTCAGATCTTCGAATCGTCCCTGTTCAACGAGTTTTCCATGGGCGAAAACGAGAATCTGCTTCGCGCGTTTCACGTTGGAAAGGCGATGGGTAATAAAGAAGACGGGATGCTCTTTGGAAAATTCCTCGATTAAATGAACGAGAATGGCTTCGCTGGCAGCATCAATGGAAGAAGTTGCTTCATCGAGCAGAAGCGCGGAGGGTTCGCTGGAGAGAAGCCGGGCGAACGCCAGCCGCTGTTTCTGTCCGCCGGATAGGTTGGATCCGCCTTCCTCCAGGACAAAATCCAGGCCGCCCCGCTTCTGGATGAGCGGCCAGATCAGCGTTTTTCTGAGAATCTCGATCAGGGTTGGATCATCGATTTCTCTTGATCCGCACAGGTTTTCGCGGACGGTTCCCGCAAAGAGGACCGGCTGGCTGTTCAGAACGCCGATGTGACGAGCCAGACTTTTTCTCGACAGACTTTCCAGCGGCTGATCGTTGAGCGTCAGCGTTCCATCGTCAAAACGCAGGCGTCCATAAAGCAGGGAAGCCAGAGTGCTTTTTCCCGAACCAGATTCGCCTGCGATGCCATACAGACCGTTTCCCTGAAGCGAAAAGGATACATGTTCGAGCGCTGGCTTTGTCGCCTCTGGATACGTGAAGGACAGATCTCTGGCTTCGATATCCAGAGCCGGAAAAGCCGAGTCCAGACAAAGTTCCTCGCTGCCGTCCTGAACGGGAGTGTCGAGAATTGCGAACATTTTATCGGCTGCCGCGGATCCATTCATGGAAATATGGAAATAACTGCCCAGCGTACGCATCGGCAGAAAAAATTCCGCGGAAAGCAGGATGATCGAAAGCATTGTGGAGGCACCGATCTGTCCGTGCAGGCAGCCGTAAAGCGCCATACCCATGCCCAGCGCGCTTCCGCCGTAGGCAACAAGGTCCATGACGGAAATCGAGTTGAGCTGCATGATGAGAACGCGCATGGTAATGCGGCGGAAGTTTTCCGCCTGACGGTTCATCTTTTCGTGATAGAGGCCATCCGTTCCGTAAAGCTTGAGGGTGGTAAGTCCCTGCAGGTTTTCCAGGAAGTCATCCGACAGCCCCGTGTACTGATCCCAGTAGCAGGAAAGCAGTTTTTTGGCAAATTTCTGTACGGCGATGATGGAAACAGGAATAAGCGGAACGCAGACAAACAGCACAAGGGCTGCCGGCCAGTAAAGAAATCCGACGATCAGAAACAGCGTGAGCGGAGCGAGCAGAGCGTAAAAGAACTGCGGCAAATACTGGCCAAACCAGACTTCGAGCTGTTCAACGCCTTCGCTGGTCAGCTGGGAAATTTCCGAGGTACTCCATCGGTTGCGATAGCTGCTGCCAAGCTGGCTGAGCTTGTCAAAAAGACGTTCGCGCAGCTGCCGGCGAACAAGGGCCGCGGCCTGGAACGAAGCACGGGAGGCCATTTTTAAAGCCATCTGGCGCACAATCAGACAGGCAAGAACGAGTAAAGCGGTATTCCATACGGAAAGGGAAGGCGTCCCGAAAATGGAGGCTGCGCATACGCACAGCGCGATCGTGGAAAGGCTCGAAGCCAGCAGGGAAATCCACTGAAAGAAAATGTTTCTGCTAATATAAGGAAACGTATCCGGGAAGGCTTTCAGAAGACGTTTGTTCAGCATAAAGGGCTCCTTTCTGATGCTCTTTGCATAAAGACGGACATTCCGTCTCCAAATGAAAAAGGTCGCAATCCATGCTGCCGCGCTGACCCGGTCTGTTTTCAAAAGGCGGGGGAGAGTCAGAAAGTTAGCGTGGATTAACGGTTTGCGCTGACTAACTATACAGATGGATTTTCCCGTGTGCAAGCCATTCCTTTCGCTTTTCGAACAAAAAGGGATCCAATTTGTATGAATTCGCTTTCCGGACTGACGGACAGGAGAGCGGATGAAAGAATAGAAAATCTATCGTCTACGCAAAAAAATGAGCAGAAAATGAAAAAGGCCGCATGGCCGTAAGGAGAGGAGCGATTATATGCTGATATCGGCATCCCATCTGCATTTGGACTATGGAGACGGCCGTTCACCGATTCTCGACGATGAATCGATGGACGCCGAAGTTTCGGAAAAAATCGGACTGGTGGGCCGCAATGGTGCAGGGAAATCCTCTCTGCTCAAAATCCTGGCGGATCCCCAGACCACAGCGGGCAAAATCATCCGCAAGTCCGGAATGAAAACCCACATTCTGGAACAGAATCCCGTCTTTACGCAAAAGACGATCTGGCAGGAGATGAAAGCGGCCAACGACGCGCTGAGCGATCCGCGCGATGACTATGAACTCAAGGCCATTCTGACGCGTCTCAAGCTGGACGATTTTGACGCGCCGATCGAACCGCTTTCCGGCGGCCAGAAGCGCCGTCTTTCGCTTGCCCTGACGCTGGCGGACCGGGCGGATCTGCTTCTTCTGGATGAACCGACCAATCATCTTGATATTGAAATGATTGAATGGCTGGAAAACTGGCTTTCCAAAACGAAGGCGACTGTCATTACCGTTACGCATGATCGCCGCTTTCTGGAACAGGCATGCACCCGAATTCTGGAGCTGACCGACGGTCATCTGTACAGTCATCCCGGCTCCTACGCCGAATACCTGGAAGCCAGAGAAAAACGGGAAGCGGATGAACAGGCAAGAGCCGCCAAACGGGAAAACCTGTACCGTCACGAACTCGAATGGGTACGGGCTGGCGTGCAGGCGCGTTCCACAAAGCAGAAGTCCCGTCTCGACCGGTTTGAAGAACTGCGCGCGCAGCGAACCAGCCGGCAGAACAAGACGATGGAACTGCGCTTTCCCAGCGAACGCCTGGGCAAGAAGACGCTCGAATGGCAGAACCTTTCCTTTGGCTATACGCCTGAGAAAATTCTGTTTCATGACTTTTCCTACCACTGCAAAAGAACGGACCGCATCGCGCTCGTCGGACCGAACGGCTGCGGAAAATCGACGTTCCTCAATCTGGTCGACGGCGATCTGACGCCGCTCACCGGCGCCTTTAATTTTGGCTCCACAGTAAAAATCGGCTATTTCCGACAGATCCCCGATCCGGCGGATGGAAACCTTCGTGTTCTGGACTATATCGAAAAAGAAGCCAAGGCAGTCGTTACCCTCGACGGCGAACAGAGCGCTTCGGCTATGCTCGAACGATTCCTGTTTGATAAGACCAGGCAGTATCTTCCGTTAAACCGGCTTTCAGGCGGCGAACGGCGCCGTCTCGAACTCGTTCGCGTGCTGATGAAAGCGCCGAACGTCCTGCTGCTCGACGAGCCGGGAAACGATCTGGATATCGAAACGCTGGAAGTTCTCGAAGACTATCTCGATAATTTCCCCGGCATAGTGCTGTTCGTTTCTCACGACCGTTTCTTCATCGACCGTACCGCGACCGAGCTGTTTGAACTGCAAAGCGACGGGACCTTCCTGCGTATTAGCGGAGGCTATTCCGATCTGCAGGTGTTCAAGGAAGAAGAACGCCGCCAGGACAAAGCCAGACCGGCCAGTGCAGCCATTTCTGCCCGTCCAAAGGAAAAGAAGATTTCCTTTTCCTCCAAAGAGAAACGGGAGCTGGAAGAAATTCCACAGAAACTGGAAGCCAATACGGCTCGCATTGAAGAAATCGATCATCTTCTCGAGTCGGAAACGGATTATAAAAAAGTGGCCGAGCTGAGCGATGAACGCGAAGCCCTTAGCCAGACCAATGAACAGCTTGAAGAGCGTTGGATGGAGCTCGAAGAAAAGCGGGAAGAAACCGCAAAACTTTACGCCGCGAAAAAATAAGAAAACGAGTAAGAATACTAGACGAGTAAGAAGACGAACAGGAAAAACAAGAAAAAAGAGGAAAGCCCGAAGAGCTCGCTCAAAAACGCTTCTCTCGAAAGAATTCGTTCGAAAAATTGAAAACTTAAAACGATGCGAAAAGCCGGTCTGGATTCGAGCCTGTCCAGACCGGCTTTTCGCATGGACGCTCTGGATCTGCAGGGCCTTCGGGCATAAGGCAGCCTGGCCTCTGGGGAGCATTTCTATAATGAATGCACAGCAGGTCTCTTTTTCGAGCAGAAGCCAGATGGAACGGATCAATGCTTTCAAATTAGGGCAAGATCTCGGGCCCAGGGCGCTCAAGAGTGCGGCCGACCTTCTGATCGACAGAAATTTGTTGGAGCCTGCAGAAAGTGAGTGGATAGCGATGAGTGATTTTCTGAATCATTTAAAAGAAGATGTCGAAAAGGGCGGCGAAGAAATCAAGGACGTATGGGATCATGCCAAAGAATCTTTTGAAGCCGATGCCGCTGCAGAAAATGCGGAACTGGATTCCTACCATGATCTGTTTGCCTGGGCAGACGGCAGTCTGCTCGCCCTTCCGTTTGACGAGAAGGAAATTTCGCAGAAAGACCAGGAAATGCGGACGCTGGCTGTCATGGCAGTGAAAGATCAGTCGATCTGTGCGCCAGCGGACGGTGTGATTGAATCAATCGATCTGCCGCAAAATACGATTGTGATCAAGACCAGTCCCGTGAATACGCTGGCGATTAAAGTATGCGTCGGCACTGTTTCCTTTGAAAAGGATGCGACGATTCTCGTTCATCCCGGTCAGGATGTACAGGCCGGCCAGCCGTTAGTTCGCTTCGCCCATCCGATCGAAGCTAAGTCGAAGCTGATGCTGGCGGAACCGAAGACGTTTGCGGATTTTAAAGGCGCCGGCTACGTTCCAAACCATGAACCGGGCGTCATCGGACGAAACGAAATTATTATCACCACCCAGCCGAAGGCAAAAGTGTACAAGGCGTAAAGACGGGCATATCCAAAAGGGCCCATGACAGGGCTCGATATAATGAAGTCAATCAAGGAGGTCTGAATCATGAGTGATTTCTTTAAAGATCTGGGAAAAGATGTGAAAGAGGGCTGGGACAAAATGTCCGACTCTGTAGAAAAGGAAGCGGAAAAGCTGAAAGCTGACTTCGAAAGCGACAAGGAAAAAGCCAAGGAAAAAGCCGCAGACGTAAAAAAAGAGACCGAAGCCAAAGAAGCTGAATGCAAGGCAGATCTTGCCAAGGATGATGCCAAGGCAAAAGCCGATACCAAAGCCTTCAACGAAAAAGTCAAAGCCGGTGCAGAAAAATTTGCCAGCGATGTGAAAAAAGGCTATGACGACGTTAAGGACAAAGTCGAAGACGCTGCTGACAAAGCAAAAGCTGACGTAAAAAAAGACACAGCCGATGCGAAAGAAAAAGTCGAAGCTTTCAACAAAGATGTAAAAGCCGACGTGAAAAAAGCAGAAGACAAACTCAAAAAGTAGTCCCCAGGCATACCCAAAACTGAATAATTATCTGGCCGGATAACTCCGGCCTTTTTCCTGCTGAAAACTTTTTGTTCCGTAACGGACCGGCTGCCTTTACGAAGAACCGGTCAGTCGGAAAACGGGAAAATGAAGCATTTTTCCAGGGGATAACCGAGGCGAAAAATCATTGAAAAAAGTGCCCGCAAAGCATCAGAAATGATCTGAATGCGATGGGACCGGACGGCTCCTTCAACCGGGATTTGAAAGGCAAAAAGCTGGATTCTGAGATGAAAAAAGTTAAGAATTCTGATCAGATGTTTGTCTTTTTGCACTTGACATTTTTGTATGGAATCGATGGCTAAAATTGTTGTCGGATTCCCTATAAGCTTGTTAAAATCAACAATAAGAGGTTATAGCTATATCTGAAACGATTGCATATGTCAGGCGAAGCGGATATGCATACAGGAATATTCGAAAAAAAACGCCTCATGCGGCAAGAAATTCTAACGATTTGAGGTTTACAAATCAGGGAATGTTGATTTTTCAATCGTTACAGGTAGTATAAAGAACGTAGAAGAAATAGAAGGGTATCTTTATGGTCAAGAACAACATCGAAGTGGACATTAAAGTTAAAATTCTCGAAGGGGGATATACCCAGGAACGTCTCGGCACCAAAATTGGAACTACTTCCCAGTACGTTAATCGCATCATCAAGAAGAAAGAGGGCCTTCTGAACAAGACCTTTATTCAGATGATGGAGGCTCTTGGTTACGATATTGAACTGGTTTATGTCCCTTGCGAGAATCACGACAATTAATAATCTCGAGCAAGTACAATCATCGACGAACTGATCATAGAAAAACAGAGAGATCCGCGCGGTTTCTCTGTTTCTTTTTTCTTTACCTGGATTTTTGGAAAAGCGGAAGATTTCACCCGCCCATAAAAGCGTGAGGGAATCCTGCTATACTGAAAAACGAACCCGATCCGCTCCTGCTGAAAGATCGATTAAAGTGCTTCTCCTGCAAATCTCGAAAGAGAGGAGTTCGAAACAATTCCAGAAGCCATGCAGGAAACGGCATCAAGAATACGGAGGAATACCATGTCGCAAGCTAACAACGGAAAAAAAGTCATCGCCTACAACCGGAGCGCCCGGCATGAGTATGAAATTCTCGAAACTTACGAGGCAGGCATTGAACTCAAGGGAACCGAAATCAAAAGCGTACGAAAAGGAAAAGTGCAGCTGAAGGACTCCTATATTTCCATTCGCAATGGACAGGCCACGGTGAAGGATATGCACATTTCCCCGTATGAATTTGGCAACCGCTTCAACCATGATGAAACCCGGGACCGCCGTCTGCTGCTTCACAAAAACGAAATTCTGAAACTCGATCAGGCAGTCCGCCTGAAAGGGCTGACTCTGGTTCCACTGTCCATGTATATTTCCCATGGTCTGGCCAAACTGGAAATTGCGCTGGCCCGAGGCAAGAACATTCATGACAAGCGGGAAACCGCCAAAAAGCGCGATGCGGAACGCGATATTCGCAAGGCGCTCAAAGGCAGCTGGTCCTGATCGCACTTTACCGCTCTGGATCTGTACCGCCTGGAAAACGGTCAAAACCGGCCGCCGCTTAAAAAAATTGAAATCGAAAATCTTTTGCTTGCATACAGTTTGAATTTTGCTAGAATATTTAATCGAGGACGACATGCCGGGGATGTTTCTGGCATTCGATGAGTAATTGTTTGGACTCAGTCACAGCCGGGTGATTCCGTTAAAATCATTCAAAATAAACGCTAACACATTTAACTTCGGCCGCACCAACACTGGTGCCATGGCCTTCGCTGCTTAATTTATTCACTACGCGTGATCGCAGCCTGTTCAGATCAGTTCGCTTTCTTATCGTCTGAACAGATGGCGTAAAGAAGATAAGCTGACGAAGCGACTGGCTTCGCCGGACGAAAATCCAACAGTCACCCCATCAGAAATTGTGTCTGTCCAAGTCTGATGGTCAAATGACAGACTAAGCTGTAAACACTGATTCGTGGGACATTGCTTAGACGCGAGTTCGACTCTCGCCATCTCCACCAAATGAAGACCACAGTGATGCAAGTCCTCTGCAGAGATAGTGCAAGTCTATCCGTCTTCATCAAATATGGGGTGTTAGCTCAGCTGGGAGAGCGCATGGCTGGCAGCCATGAGGTCAGGGGTTCGATCCCCCTACGCTCCACCATATGGAAATAACCCTTTAGGTAAAGCGCCTAAAGGGCTTTTTTTTTGTTATGTGCGATTTGTGTGCGATTTTTTCTTGGTCGTATGCAGTGCCGACAGAACATCGTCTTCTGATCTGTCGACCAGGTGGCCGATTATTCCTTTCCGGAAAAAGAAAAGAGTCGGTCAGGGATCTTAATAAATCGCTGAAACAGATTGAATTGGTATTTCGATTAGGTTGCCATCTATCCCTTCAATAAGCAAAGCATCATCATAATTGTCAAAATCATCTTTATCTAAAATCTGAATGAATATGCCGTTAACCGGCGGGCTATCTGTACAAACCACCGAAATGGGCTTATCTGTTTTCATTTTTACTCTGTTCATTACGTCTTCTAAACTCATTTGATGGTCTCCCCGGAACTAGATGTGCTCCTGTCTTGGAAAAATTTATCACAACAGTATCTGTATCTTCATTTGAAGTCTTTGAGATATACTCTCCAATTTTAGTTTTTATCAATTGAAAACTGTTCCACTTTGGTCGGAAGGGGGGCCTCCCTGTCATAGTTATCGGAACCCTGCTCTTCCGGGTGAATACATCAGGCCACTTTTCTTGTTAAGGCACGAGGAATACGACCTGTTCAAGTTTGATGGATATATACCATATTTAAATATAAAGCAGGTTTCTGAATTTTCTGAAACAGAAATGAGATCCTGTGTCTGCAAAACAGGAAGATCAGACCGCTTGTCGCTTGCATCAGAAATTGCACCTCCTTGGACAGACAAAAAAAGCGCTGGCTAGGCAGCGCTCTCTGAATCGTGCTGCGGAATGAATTTTTCCATCTCCTGAGCAATGGCGTCATTCTCGTAAATGCCCTGGTCGCGGCAGGCGCAATGGAAGTCATAGCATAAATCCAGCGGCATACAAACATTTGATGATGATTTCGGGATTTACGTCTTTCTTCTTTTTGGAAATATACCAGTGCAGGAAGACTCCAATAAGGACAATCACGATGAGGCTGGATATCGCCTTAATCAGATAGTAATGCGTGCTGTGCATGAATTTTGGTTACCATGTGCAGAAAAGACATTCGAATCCATTCCAAAGGCGGTGTGTCGATTTACCCGCTCGCTTACAGCAGCAGGGCGATTAGTGAACTGACCAGATCCACAAGGAATTGTGGAGCGGAAAGAAGCAGGGAACAGTAGAGAAGATCTTCCAGAGCTCTTTTGATTCTGGATCGGGTACGTGATTTGCTTTTGCAGGAGCGATCTTCAGTCAAATCGGGATTCGATTCATGGTACATCGGTTTTTACCTCGCTTTCTTCAGACTTGAAGTCCAAAGATGAAGGATAAGAAATTCAGAAGATTGAGGATTCCCAAACACCCGAATCCGAAAAGGCAGAATCCGGGCTTTCAGGATGCGCCCGAGAAAATGGATGAAAAAATGAAAAAGAAATGCGGACAGAGCACTGGAGAACGTGGAGAACTTTCAAAATGGAAATTTTACCCGTCTTCGCGGATCCTTCCGCCCTGTACCAGCGATGATTTTTGATTTGCGCTTCCTGAATCGGACTGAGAATGCCGGCAAGTGAATCCCGCATTTCCAGGTGCAGGCATCTGCTGCTCAGTCTTTCTGAAAAACAGATCATTCAAAGGTTAGGAGAATCGCATATGACAACGAGGGAGAACGTATTAAGCGCAGAAGAAAAGAAATTAGTCTTACGCAAAGCGAACTGGCGGAGCGTCTGGGCTACACCAGCAAAGCTGCGATCAGCCGCATTGAACGCGGCGAGAACAATTTCCCGCTCAACAACATTGAGGCGTGGGAAAAAGCTCTGCATACCACCCGCGATTACCTTCTCAGCAAATCCGACATGAATGATCTCAACGGCCAGTCCTTTACCTGGACAGCCAGGGATAATGTCATGAATAAAATCGATGCCGGCGATACTGTGAAATTGGACAAGACCTCCGCTGCGCAGAGCGGCGATCTGGTTCTAGCGGATGTGAATGGCGCCATCGTCGTGCGCCGCCTGATTCAGAAAGACGGCGTGACGATGCTGCGGGCGGATAATCCGGATTACGAAGATTTCTTCAATCCGAAGTTTCAAATTCTTGGGGTTGCGGTTTCGGTAGAGAAGGTGCTTCATTAAATGCTTTTGAACGGTACGTTCTAACCGTTTCTGCCGTATCTTCTCCCTATCCTGTCCGCGTTGAGTCGAGCGTTCGCTCCGGATTTGTTAAAATTCAGGAGCTGTCCACTCAGTCTGAATGGGACGAGCGAATCCTGCTAAAGCTGGCAGGCTGACCGGTCGCTTTGCAGGCGACACTTAAAAACGGCGGGAAGATTTACCGCGAAACAAAACGGGGAATCCGGCGCACGATAAGGTGAATATTACGCGCGGTTGTGCGGGACTGCCGGCAGGATGGACAGACGCAGCTGCAGGAGAGAAAACGGAAATGAAACTGGTATCGAGAATGACACCCGCTCTGCTCAAAAAGTGGAACGAGACGCAGACGATGGAAGAAAAGGATCTTTGTGGACTGGTTTTCTGCATGCCCAATGGCGCAGATGCGCTCTGGTCCAGACCAGAGCCGGAAGATCTGGAAATTGTAGTGGACAGACAAAATCTCAAAAATCCCGTGGAAGGCAAAACGGATCTTGTGCGGACCTGGACGAGTGTGAAAGACACGCCGCTTCGCCATCCGCACGCGTTTTCCATACGGCCTGCGGCTTCAATTGAGCGGACCTGCGTACTGATGAACACGTCGATGATTGATGAAAAATGGGTTCGACCGGCTTTGAAGCCGCTCCTTGCCCCGGATGACGAAGTTTGCGTTCTGGCATTCAGCTTTTTTGACGATACGAAAACGCTTGAGGATTGGAACCGTCAGTACAAGAAGGGCCAGGGCATCTGGTACCGCTCGAATACGGATGTGTTTTTCGCCTACGGCCTGAAAGAAAAACAGATTCACTGGGTCAATTACTTCACCGACTCCATCCCGCAGATGAAAGAAGCCATTCTTAATTCCAGTGTGCTTCTTCTGACTGGCGGCGCGCCGGATCTGATGTATCGGCGCATTCGGGAAAAGAAGCTTTCCGGCCTGCTTCGGCGCTATCAGGGTCTGGTGATCGGCTATTCCGCCGGCGCCATGATCCAGCTTGGGGAATACCACATTACCCCGGATGAAGATTATCCGCAGTTCTGCTGGAAAAACGGACTCGGCTATCTCACGGACTTCGATGTGGAAGTGCATTTTCAGAACACGCCCCATCAGCTCCGGCATATTGAGCGGGCACTGAGCGAACGCCACCGTCCGGTTTATGCGATCGACGAAAAAGGCGGCATGATTGTTCAGCCCGATGGAACAAAAAGCTTCTTCGGAGCGGTGACATGCTTCGATCCAAAAACCAAATAAGCAGGAAAACGGAAAGTAAGAAAACTGACAAAGAGACAATCCGGGCGGCACAGAATGACGTGACATAGGATGACGTATAGTTACGCGTTATTCTTTAAAAACCGCCTGCCTGTCGATGATGAAATTCCGAAATATAAAGTCCAGGGCATGCCCTGGCTTTTTTGGCAAAAGAAAAAGGCGGCTTTTGCTTTGATTTGCGAAGGCCGCCCTTTGAAGTTCATGGGTGAGGATAGATCCGTGAATTACAAGTCTAAGTTAAAACGTACGAAGTTCGAGTGTGGATTCCAAGATGGAACGTTCGATCCGGCGAAGCTCTTCTTTACGACGGCTAACCGGGATCATGGCTGTGATTTCGTCATCATCGTAGCCAACGACCATATTCTTTTCGGATAACATGATCGGTCGTTTCAGAACCGACGGGTTTCTCTGGATAAAACGAGTGAGCTGGGTCAGTGACATTTCATCGATTTCTTCCTTCAGTGTGAGATACGCTTTTGAACGTGTCGAGATAATGTCTTCTGTACCGTTTTCGCAACGGGAAAGCAGATATTTGATCTCAGCTTCAGAAAGCAGGTTGGAGAAGATATTCTTTTCAACAAAATTAATGTGGTTATCTTCGAGCCATCTTTTTGCCTTGCGGCAGCTTGCGCATCCAGGCGACGTGTAGAACAATACGGCATCTTTCATATTATTTTTCCTCCGAAACATAATTGTTTCCTTTTTTCTTGATAGGTCAGTGTCTTAGATTTGCATTTCCTGAAGGAATGCATTTCTTAATTGCATCTTTATTTTATGTCTTACCCGAGTAAAGATGCAACCTTTTTTAGAAAGAAAATCCGAAAACTTTATTTGCAGCAATCGTCCTATAAATAAAGGGGGAATCAATAATAACTAATTTGAACGCGCTTTCATTGAGGTACATTTGAGTTCTTAATATTGTGGCGAAAGCGTTAAATTGATGAGAAAAGTGGCAAATAAAGCTAGTCTTGCCCTTTCTCGGTTTAAACGCAGAGCGGATAATTTGTACAATTTGTTTTTTTATGAAGATAAAAATCAATCAAAATTGTACATTCGTTGCGTGAAACGGCTCTCATGAATCTTTATATTCTTTCTTAGCCTTAACATTATCTTTATACGAATTAAGGCTTTTTTAATTTTTGACACTCAAAAGCCGCATTCCTTTTGCGGATATGTCCGATGATTTTCTTGCGATTTGCCCAGATTCAGGCTGCTCTGGGGCACATTCATTCTATGAGGATAAATATCCCATTAATATAAGACGGAATATAAATCCGAACCAGATGAAATAAAATGACGATATGCATAATATCCGCTCTCCAGCGGGCAAAAAATTGAAACGGCATCCATAAAATCCTCTATAATGATTTGTGACCCAGCAAGGAGAGAAACAAAATGGAAATTATTGAAGTACTTAACAATAACCAGAGTTACCTCGAAGATTTCATCACCCGGGTTGTCTACAACTCGAACGCTCTTGAGGGCAGTACCCTGACGCGTAATGAAACCTACGCGCTGACCTTTGACTCCAACCATTGCGCCATCAACGCCAATGCCAAGGAGATTCATCAGGCGATCAACCACAAGCGTGCCATGATGCAGATGCTAAAGCGTCTGAACGCCGGCGAACCGCTGACGGCCGAATATCTGATGTCCGTCAACGATACGATCAACGAAAACATCATGTTCGGCGGAGCCTATCGTGAAGATCCGGCTATCGTATCCGGATCGACCAAGGTATTCCCAGGACCTGAAGAAATCGAATCCTTCCTGAACCGTTTCATTGCCAAATATAATGACCTCGTTAAAAACGGATTTACGATGGAAGACGTAGCGGACATGCATATTTCGTTTGAGAACATTCATCCGTTCTCGGATGGAAACGGACGCACCGGCCGCATTCTGATCAACTCTATGCTGATCGCCAACAACCAGACCCCGATTGTCATCCCTCTCGAGATGCGCAATGACTACATCAAACTGCTGGAAACCAACAATGTAAGAGACATGGCCAAGATGTTCACCGGCCTTCAGGAAAAAGAAGCTGAACGTCTGAAAACGTTCGCGGATCTGCAGTAGTCTTCTCTTTTCGCTTTACCCATTATCAGAAATCAGAAAAGCAGCTTTCGGGCTGCTTTTTTGCTGGGCGGGGAACGGGAGATGCGCATAGGAAGGAACATAGACAGGAAGGGACATAGATAGGAGGCCCACAGAAAGAAACAAAAGATACAAACAAAAGATACATAGGAAGGGCAAAGTGAGACGCAAAATTTTCTCACGGCACAGATCCCTGAAACCATATCCCTGTATATCCATATATGGGGAAGATATATGGGGAAGCGGGCCTCTGGTACGGATCGGCAGAAAAGAATGCAAAGAGGCCGGCAGCAGGTCTGGAAAACGGATACAAATTTTGCATTCTTCCGATGCATGAAAACGGTTTACAGGTACAATAGGGGGAAGCGCGCAAAGCGCAGAAGGGAATTTAAATCATGCTTACTCCAGGAACACCGGCTCCGGATTTCACGCTGCCGGATCAGGATGGAAATCTGCACACGCTCTCTTGCTATAGAGGAAAGAAAGTCGTTCTGTATTTTTATCCGAAAGACAATACGTCTGGCTGTACAAAACAGGCCTGCAGTTACCGGGACCATTTTGAAGACTTTGAAAAGGAAGGCGCGGTCGTCATCGGCATTTCCAAGGATACGATCCGCTCCCACGCCAACTTCAAAGCCAAATATGAGCTTCCGTTTCTGCTGCTCGCCGATCCGGAACGAAAGGTTCTCCATGAATACGATGTCGTAAAGGAAAAGACCATGTATGGGAAAAAGGTTCTCGGTACCGTACGGACAACGTACCTGATCGATGAAAACGGCATCATTCTCAAAGCCTATGAGAAGGTCAAGCCGGAAACCGACAGCGAGACGGTTTTAAAGGATATTGAAAACGCAAAGCTCTAAGCCAAACCGTGCAAGGCACAAATCCTGCTTGTGCCTGACTATGTTAAAATTGATACAGATTCATCCGTAGAACGGAGGACGAATTCTGCCCAGCGCTTCCATTGCCCGCCATTCCTTATTAAGCGAAAGGGAAGGTTTATCATCGAGCGGCACTGCGAGGCACCGTTTAAACAAAAAATCAGTTGCGGATGAGGGAGGATAAGATGATTAAACGAATTGGCATTCTTACTTCCGGCGGCGATTCCCCCGGAATGAACGCAGCGGTACGTGCCATCACTCGTGTAGGCATCAATGCCGGACTGGAAGTCTATGGAATTTTCAACGGATATAAAGGAATGGTTGAAGGCTATATCGAGCCGCTCACTTCCGAATCCGTCAGCGAAATTCTTACCCGGGGCGGAACCGTTCTCGGGTCTGCCCGTCTGCCGGAATTCAAGGATGTGGAAGTCCGTAAAAAAGCCATCAAGCAGCTTGAACGCCGCGGCATTAACGCTGTAGTTGTTATTGGCGGTGACGGTTCTTACCGAGGCGCGCTTGAACTGACTCACATGGGCATTAACTGCATTGGTCTGCCGGGAACGATTGATAATGATATTACATGTACGGATTTTACGATCGGATTCATGACAGCTCTCGAAACAATTGTCGATGCAGTCGATAAACTGCGGGATACATCCAACTCGCATCACCGCTGCTCCATTGTAGAAGTCATGGGAAACCGCTGCGGCGACCTCGCCCTGTGGGCAGGTATCGCCTGCGGAGCGGAAATCGTTGTTACCAGCGAAAGCGGTTTTGATGAGCAGGATATTCTCGATCGTCTGCGCGATCTCGATCAGATTAAAAAGAAAAAGCACGCGATCATCATCATTTCGGAAAAAATTACCGATGTTCACCAGTTTGCGAAAAAAGTTACGCTCAATACCGGCTTCTCCGGCCGGGCTACCGTTCTTGGTCACATCCAGCGCGGCGGCTCGCCCTGCCCGTTTGACCGTATGCTCGCCAGCCAAATGGGCGAGAAGGCCGTGGACTTGCTGATGCAGGGCATCGGCGGACAGTGTGTCGCTATCCGGAATAACAAGATCACGTCTTTCCCGATCGAAAAAGCACTTGTTATGCCGTCTGAATCGAAAAAACCGCTCACCAACCTGTTCGAACGTCTCGGATAGAGAGATCATTCGTGCAATTGCGAGGGGAATGGTTTAAAATCTCAACGGATTCAACTCTAGAGGTGTATGTATGGATAAAAAAACAAAAGTTGTATGTACGATCGGCCCAGCCAGCGAAAACCCTGAAATGATCGCAAAGCTGGTCGAAGAAGGTATGAACATCTGCCGTCTGAACTTCTCTCACGGCGATTATGAGGAACATGGAGCACGGATCGAGCGCATCCGCCAGGTTTCCAAGGAAATGAAAAAACCGATTGGTATCATGCTCGATACCAAGGGCCCGGAAATTCGTCTTGGCAAATTTGAAGACGGCGGCGTCCAGTTTGAAAAAGGCGACGTAGTGACCATCGTCAACGATGCGGAACTGCTCGGCAACCGCGAAAGATTTGCGATCAGCGTACCGGAAGTTTTTAACGATGTAAAACCCGGCGACTTCATCCTGATGGATGACGGTAAAATGCGCGTGGATATTACGGAAGTTACTCCAGGCAAGGAATTCAAAGGAATTGTAGCCAACCCCCACTTCCTGAAGTCTAAGAAGGGCTGCAACCTGCCAGGAATCATTCTTTCCATGCCTTTCCTTTCCAAGAAAGATGAAGCGGATCTGCGCTTTGGTGCGAAAAACGATATCGACTACGTAGCTCTGAGCTTTGTACGTCGTAAAGAAGACGTTCTTGCGGTTCGGGATGTTCTCATTTCCGAAGGCAAGGATGATATTCAGATCATTGCGAAAATCGAAAACCAGGAAGGTTTCGACAACCTGCCTGACATTCTGGAAGTAGCCGACGGCATCATGGTTGCCCGCGGTGACCTCGGCGTGAACGTATCACTCGAATACGTACCAATCTACCAGAAACAGATGATCAAAATGGCAAACGATGCCGGCAAGCCGGTTATCACCGCTACCCACATGCTCGAATCCATGCAGGGCAACCCGCGTCCGACTCGTGCAGAAGCCAGTGACGTTGCCAATGCGATCATGGATGGCACCGATGCGGTTATGACTTCCGCTGAAACAGCTGCAGGAAGCTATCCAGCAGAAGCCGTTCATACATTCACAAAAATTGCCAATGCCATCGAACCGATGATTGACTACAAGAAACGTCTGGCTGATGGTATTGCTTCTTCCAAGCGCAACATGAGCGACTCCATCGCCATTTCCGCTGCGGAAACCGCTCTGGCCATGGACATCAAGGCCATCATTGCCTTCACACAGTCCGGCCTGACCGCTAAACGTCTGGCGAAATTCCGTCCGGAAGCACCGATCATTGCGGTAACTTTCGATGAAAAAGTTCAGCGCTCTCTGCTTCCTGTCTTCGGTGTACAGCCTGTCGTTACCGACGTGCAGAACACCCAGCAGAACGACGTTCAGCTCGCTCGCAACATCGCTCTGAAAAACGGTCTGCATCACGGAGACAACATCATCGTTGTAGCCGGCTATCCAGTTGGAAGCGGATCGACCAACATGATGAAAATCGTTACTGTCTAAACCGACTGACGATTCTTCCGCTTAATTTGATTTCCTTTCAGGAGCTGCAATAAAACTCTGTGGCTCCTGTTTTTTTATGCATTTATTTTTATTTTTTGCTTATTTATTTGCGTCCGGCCAGGAGAGGGGCGATCTGTCCGGTTCTTCCATCGCAAAACCGGCCAATCCGGTTCGTGAAGGCTATACGTTTGAGGGCTGGTTTACGGATTCCGAAGGCAAAAACGCCTTTAACTTCGAAACGGCAAAACCAGAAACCGATACCGTGATTTACGCCAGGTGTACGCGGATCCTCACAGCCCTGGATGCCCCGGCTAAACTCAGAGTTAGCACATCCCGTAGTGAAACCGGCGTACTGAGCGGAACATTCCGCTGGGATGCAGTAGAAGCGGGTGAAGGAAAAGTCAGCGGGTATGGCGTGACGCTGACGGATCCGGATGGAATCGACTGGACGCAGGGCGGCATGGCCGGAACGTAAACCGAGTTTGCGACGGCTCTGACCAAAGAAGGCGATTGGACAATTACCGTTACCGCAGTGGGCAGCGAAGAAAACGGTTCGAGCGACAGCCAATCGGCAACGCTGACCGTCCGCGTCACCTTCGATGCGCAGATCGAGGAAGAATCGGAAGATGTTCTCTGCCTTTGTGCATCTTCCATCACGAAGCTGAGCGATCCGGTTCCCACCGGCTACACGTCTGAAGGCTGGTTTACAGAGGAAAGCTGCACGAACAAATTCGATTTTGCGCAGGCAAACCGGAGCAGAGCCTGACCCTGTACGCCTAGTGGGCCGAAGAAGAACCGGTTGTGGAACTGAACTGGACGCTTCTGAATCAGGCCATTGCCAAAGGCCAGAACGTCAATACGAAGCTGGCCAGCTATCAGGACAAAGACAAGAGTGAATTCTCCGCAGCCTTTGGACGCGCAAAAGCGCTCAGAAGTGCAGAAGAGGTCACGCAGTCGGAAATTGACCGCATGGCCAGAGAACTCGCTTCGGCAGAACTTGTTCTTCGTCTGAAATCCAGTAAAGATCTGCTGAACCTTGAATAATCCGGCTGATCGAGCAGGAAATCAAGGCAGTCGGATTCTTCCCGATTTACAATGGAAACCGAATTGCCAAAGAATTCAAAAGGCCGGCTGCAGAGCGAAATCTGCAGCCGCCTTTCTTTATATGGTTATGTTCGAGTTACATGGTTATGTTCGAGTTCGTCAGGGAATGGGTATATTCGTGTTCTTCCGGCGTAAGTTCTTCGGATTGGGTTCTGGGTTCTGCGCCCGGTCCGGTTTCAGGCCCATGCTGCCGTGCAGGGCTGCCTGCTGACCATCCAGGAAAACGCGGAAAGAAGAGGAATGAAGATCGCTCAGGACAGAGATCGCAGGCAGATATAAAAATAGATAGGCAGTATCAATTCATAATCATTTCCCTTCAGTTTTATGCGCAAATCACTCACTTCATCGCGGAAAAACAAGCGGGGTGCTCTTGAGTGTAAGCGTGCACAATGCTAACCTGAAATCATGAGACCATCTGTGATGGATGGAAAGAGGAGGAAACATGCGGAAAGCTTCCAGAAAGATCGCAAGCAGCTTTTTAGCCGCTGCTATGCTGATCCCCTCATTCAGTCTGCCGGCTGCAGCTGCTGAACCGCAGGAAGAGCCAGTCGCCAGCACTGAGTACAAGATTTACCCGACGCCTCATTCCGTTGTTTACGCAACTGGAACGACGACAATCAGCAATGACGTGAACGTTGTCTACTCTGCAGGCATTGACCAGTACACGAAAGATCATGCAGCAGATGTTTTCAAGCTTCTTGGCGAGGATGTAAAACTCACGACGAGCGATGCTGCTGTTGAGGGAAAAACAAACCTGCTGGTCGGAATCCAGGGCGAGGATTCTCCGGCGAAAACCTACTTTGACACGCATACCATTACGGCTGAGGATCTCTTTTCCAAGACCGATAGCTATGCGCTTGAAATTCAGGATGGAACGATTGCCATTCTGGGCGTTTCTACCGATGCCGCCTTCTATGGCCTGACTTCGCTGAAACACATCTTCAAACAGGTGGAAAACAAGGAAGTTCGAAACCTGCGCATGGAAGACTTCGCGGACGTTAAGACCCGCGGATTTATCGAAGGCTACTACGGAAACCCGTGGTCCTTTGAAGACCGTGCGGATCTGATGACATTTGGCGGCGACTATAAGCTCAACGGCTATTTCTACGCCCCGAAAGACGACCCCAAGCACAATGCAAAATGGCGTGAACTGTATACCGAAGAAGAACTGAAAAACCACGCCATGCTGGCGGAAGCGGGAAACAAATCCAAATGCTATTACATTTACGCGCTTCATCCCTTTATGACCAATGCGATCAGCTTCGGTTCCAATTACCAGAGCGATCTGAAGATCATCAAGGACAAGTTTGAACAGATGATGGGTGTGGGCGTAAAACAGTTCGCCATTCTGGCTGACGATGCCGGTGTTCCAGGCGGCGAACCGCAGAACTACGTAACGCTCATGACCGATCTGACCAACTGGCTCAAAACCAAGCAGTCCGAATATCCGGGCCTGAAAACCGACATGATTTTCTGTCCGAACGACTATATGGGCAACGGCAGCAGCCAGCAGATGCAGACGCTCAAGCAGCTGCCGGATTCCGTTTCGATCATCGAAACCGGAGGACGTGTCTGGGGTGAAGTCGGTCCTTCCTTTAACAACCGTTTCTATTCCAACATGGGGCGTCCAGCGTTCATGTGGATCAACTGGCCTTGCTCGGACAACACCAAGGATTCCCTGATCATGGGTGCCGCGCTGACCTTCCTGAAACCGAATACGAATCCGGAAACCGTGAACGGTATCGTTCTGAACCCGATGCAGCAGTCGGAACCGTCCAAAGAGGCGATCTTCACCAATGCGGACTACGCCTGGAACATCTGGACTTCGGAAGAAAAATACGATTCCGTATGGCACGATTCCTTTAACTATATCGACCATGGCGATTCCATAGATACCATCGGTTCTGCCGCGTATCGTGAACTGTCCAAGCACATGCAGTATTCGAGAGCTGTGAACACGGAAGAATCCGTTGAAATCAAGGATGCCATGAGCGCTCTGGGCAATAAGCTGGCAGCCGGCGACGCGACCGTCGTCGACGATGTAAAAGCGCTCCGTCCTGAATTCGAAAAACTGCACCAGGCCGCCCTGGATTACCGTGAATATACCGGCAACGAACGTACCCTTGGCCAGATCACGTACTGGATTGATGCCTGGGAAGATACGACCGATGCGATTCTTGGCTACTTCGATACCATCGACAAGCTGGAAAGCGGCGCACCGCTGTCGGAAATCTGGGATTCGTTCTCCGCAGCACAGGCTGCCCGCGACCAGTCCGAAACGCATAAACTCTGGTACATCGATCACTGGGAATATGCGAAAGCCGGAACGAAATACGTCACTCCGTTCATGAACCGTCTGGACACGCTTCTGTCTGACCAGATTCTGCCGCTCGTTGATCCGAGTGCAGACCGCGTTCATATCATTACCAACCGTATCGATACGCCGACCGGCTCCATGGCCAACGCCACCGATGGCAATCCGAATACGGAAATCATTTACAAAACCCCAAGCAAAGTAGAACCTGGCGATTACATCGGTGTCATGCGCACAACCCCGATTGATGTCGATTCTGTCAGCATCCTTCTTGGTCAGTCCGGAAACCTGAACGATACATTCCCGTCCGCCAAACTGCAGTACACCCAGGATGGCGTAAACTGGATCGATATCGGAGAAGAAACGAGCAGTACCACCGACATGAGCCAGACTGGCCTTGGCCTGAAAAACGTTCTGGGCATGCGCGTTCTGTGCACAGGCAGTAACCCGAACATCTGGCTTGGCGTCCGTGACTTTGTCCTCAATCCAGAAGCCGGAGGCGACAGCGGGGAAACCGGAGAAGGCTCCTTCTCCCTCCCTGCAGGAAATGGCGCATATCAGACGAACACGAAAGAGAAAGCCTATGACGGCGATGCTTCCACGTACCTGTGGACCAACCAGAAAGCCGCTGTCGGCGATACCTTTACCTGGACATACGGCGAAGAAGTCCGCGCACGCAACGTCCATATCATTATGGGCAACGGCTCTTCCGCCGATAAATGGACCAGCTTCGTTCTCGAAACGTCTGTAGACGGAACGAACTGGACCGAACACAAAACGTTCACCAGTACGCCAAAAGGCGCCGATGAATACAACTTCGACCTGCAGAACGCATCGGTAAAATACGTGCGTCTGCGCAACCTCGAAGCGGTAGAAAATTGGGTTCAGCTTTCTGAATTTACTGTAGAAACCGAAGCTGGCGATCCGTACAACGCCAGCCATCTGATGACCAACACCGACATTGAAGCCGGCGTCTTCTTCACCGCAGCCGAAAGCAAACTGAAGGCGGAAGGCAGCATTACGCTCCAGCCGGGCGAATACCTCGGTATGGATCTGGAACGCATCGTTGAGATGGAATCGATTGATCCAGGAACTGATGCAGCAGGTCTGAGCGTTCAGACAAGCCGCAACGATTACGAATGGCAGGCATTTGATGCCAAAGATCCGATTGGCCGCTATGTCCGTCTGATCAACAATACCGACCAGCCGGTAACCTTCACCATCGACGATGTAATGACCGTTACATGCAAGACCGAAGCGGTGATCAAGCTGGATTCCTCGACGATGGGCAAAGATGACGAGTACGGCTATCAGGATACCCGCAATAACGGCGCAGCCTTTGACGGCGACGTAGATACGACAACCCTCTTTGCGGACTACCCGAAAGCGGGCCAGAACATCATCTACGATCTTGGACAGCTCCGTCCGGTTTCCAAAGTGACGATTTACACGCAGGATTCCGCAACCAACTACCTGACCGACTTCAAAGTCTCTGTTTCTGCCGATAAGGGAAACTGGACCGAAGTCTTTACAATCGGTGATGGTCAGCCCGATACCAATGAGCTGACAGTCAATGCGGTAAACTCCGAACTCTTTACCGCGTCTTCCACCTATCCAAACAAAGTCATGGCTTCCGGCGAAATTACTTCGACGAATGCCCGCTACGTGAAGATTGAGTTCACTGCCGATAACGACGTTCGCTTCGCTGGCTTCAATGAAATTGAAATTAATGACGGCGCGTACGTTCCGGTTTACAACGCCGCATTCCGTACGGATTCCGCACAGCGCGAAGACTATATTCCAGCTAACCTGGTTGACGGCAGTCTTGCTACCGCATGGACACCGGATACCGATGCAGCCGGATTCATCGAATACGACTACTCCGAAGGCCTCGAAAAGAACCACTTCAACGTCATCACCAAAGGCGACGCCAGCAAGGCTGCCTTCTCCGTTCTTGGCGTTAAAGACGGCGAAAAGAAATGGTACGACCTCGGAACGCTCGACCATTCGCTCAGCCAGTTCGCAGTCGATATCGATAAAGTGCTGACCGTGAAGATCAGCTGGCCGGAAGGCACACAGCCAGTCGTTTCGGAAATCATCGCCTACAAGGCATCCCTCGAAGAAATCGATACGACGCTGCTGAAAGCCGCAATCGATAAAGGCGAAGGTCTCACGCTGAGTGATTTCAACGAAGCGTCCCAGAGTGCCCTTGGGGCCGGACTTGACAGCGCAAAAGCGGCTTACCGCAATAAGCGCAGTCAGGAAGCGGTCGATGCAGCAGCCAAGAGCCTGAACGATGTTCTGCTCGAAGCCCGAAAGACCCCTTCGGCTTCTGCACTCGAAGAAATCTAAGTTTTACCCCGAACGCACAGATTCGATTTTGTGAAAACGGAATGATGAAATATAAATCTGGTCCCGGATTTGGACGATGCCTGGATGGCTTCCAAATCCGGGGCCGTTTTTTGTGCAGGAGAGGGCACGACAGAACGAGATCGGAACGCGGTTTAAAACGCGCTGAATAGAAACCCAGTACATAGAATTCCGGCACTCGCACAGAAAGACAGGAAAATAAATAGAAAATAAATATTGGAAACAGCGCAAGATCCTATCCGACACGGATAGGATCTGAGTGAAAAAGTATCATTCCTTGATCTGAAAGAATTCCTTGAAAGCGCTTGAGTGAATACGCTCTCAATGGTACGCTTAATCCGCTGCACCATTTTGAATGGTGTCATAAGGAGGAAAAATGAGGAAAACTTCCAGGAAAATTGCGAGCAGCTTTTTAGCCGCCGCAATGCTGATTCCTTCATTCAGCCTGCCCGCTGCCGCATCCGAACCGGATACGGGAGCCGCAAGCGCTGAATATAAAATTTATCCGACGCCGCAGTCTGTTGTGTACGGAACAGGCGCGACGACGGTTTCTAAGGATGTCCATGTCGTGTATTCGGCAGGAATTGACCAGTTCACAAAAGACCATGCCAAAGAGGTATTCGCTCTGCTCGGTCAGGACGTAACCCTGAGCGAAGGCGACACGCCAGAAGAGGGCAAAACCAATCTGCTCGTCGGAATCCAGGGCGAGGAATCCCCCGCAGCGGATTATTTTGAAACCCATACGATTGCAGCCAAAGATCTGTTTGAAAAGACCGACAGCTATGCGCTGGAAATCGGCGAGGGAACGATTGCCATTCTGGGCGTATCGACCGATGCGGCCTTTTACGGCCTGACGTCGCTGAAGCATATTTTCTCGCAGGTGGAAAACCGTGAGGTCCGCAGCCTGCGCATCGAAGATTTTGCCGACGTCAAAACCCGCGGCTTCATTGAAGGCTACTACGGAAACCCGTGGAGCCACGAAGACCGTCTCGATTTAATGAAATTTGGCGGCGACTATAAGCTCAACGGCTACTTCTATGCGCCAAAAGATGACCCGAAGCATAACGCCAAATGGCGGGAACTGTATACGGAAGACGAGCTGCAGAAGCATAAAGAGCTTGCAGAAGCCGGCAACAAATCCAAGTGCTACTACATTTACGCGCTGCACCCCTTCATGCATAATGCCGTGAATTTCGGAGATAACTATGCGCGCGATCTGAAGATCATCGAGGACAAATTCGAACAGCTGATGCAGGTCGGCGTAAAACAGTTCGCAATTCTGGCAGACGATGCCGCGGTGCCTGGCGGCAATCCGCAAAACTACGTCACGCTCATGACGGATCTGACCGAATGGATCAAAACTAAGCAGTCCGAATATCCGGGTCTGAAATCCGACATGATTTTCTGCCCGGCGGATTACATGGGCAACGGCTCGAGCGCGGAAATGCAGACGCTCAAGCAGCTGCCGGATTCGGTTTCCATCGTGCAGACCGGCGGCCGGATCTGGGGCGAAGTCGGACCTTCGTTCAACGATCCTTTTTATGAACGAATGGGACGCCCGGCGTTCATGTGGATCAACTGGCCATGCTCCGACAATACGAAAGACGGCCTGATCATGGGCGGTGCCGAAGCGGTACTCAAGCCCAATACCAATCCAAATACGGTTAACGGCATCGTTCTGAACCCGATGCAGCAGTCGGAGCCCAGCAAGCAGGGTCTGTTCACCAACGCCGATTATGCGTGGAATATCTGGAGCGACGCGGATCACTACACTCAGGTATGGAACGACTCCTTCGCCTATATCGACCATGGAACCGGTAAAGAAACCGCGGGTTCGAACGCCTATCGCGAGCTTTCCAAGCACATGAAAAACTCGAAGCAGATCGGCAACAGCGAATCCGAAGAACTCAGTCCGAAGCTGGACGCTTTTAAAGCAAAGCTGACTGGAAACCAGACGATTACGGACGAAGACATCGCCGAAATCCGCGCTGAATTTGAGAAGCTGCGTGATGCCGCAAGAACGTATCGCGAAGAAACCGGAAACAAACGGACGCTCTCGCAGATCATTTACTGGATTGACGCATGGGATGATACGACCAGCGCGGTGCTCGGCTATCTCGATGCCCTCAGCGCACTGAATCACGGCGAATCCACCGCGGCGGTATGGGATCATTTTGCGAGCGCCCAGAACGCCAAGACCCAGGCGGGAACCCATGGCTTCCATTACGTGGATCATACGGAATACGCCAAGGCGGGCCGCATTCACATCACGCCGTTCATGAACGCACTGGATTCGGCGCTTTCCGCACGGATTCTTCCGCTGATCGACCCGAACCTGGATACGGCGACGTTCATTACCAGCCGTTCGGATACGCCGGAAGGATCGCTGGACAATGTGTTTGACGGCAATGCCTCGACGCAGATCGTTTTCAAAACGCCAAGCACCCTTTCTGCAGGCGACTACGTTGGTGTCATATATACCCAGCCGAAAGACATTTACGAAATTCAGTTCCTGCTCGGTCAGTCCGGCAACCTGAATGATACGTTCTCCAAAGCCAAAGTGCAGATCACCGCGGACGGTAAAACCTGGACCGATCTGAATGACACCGTGTATACAACGCCGCAGGAAATCCATCTGAGTGATCTCGATCTGAAGGGCGTGCGAGGAGTCCGTGTTCTTTCTACCGAAGACAAAACCAACACCTGGCTTGGCGTTCGCGACATTCGAATCAATCCGGAGCAGGGGGGGAGCAGTGAGATCGAACTGCCTTCTTCCACCTTCACGCTGGGAGACGGCTGCGCCTACTATCAGCAGAGCACGGCGGATCAGATGACGGATGGCGATACGTCCACCTTCGCCTGGATTTCAACGCCAGGCGATTACGCACCAGTCGGCCCGATCGTAACCCGTACGTTCTCGGAGGCCGTTCAGCTTAACGAAATCGTCTTTGTCAACGGCGGCGCGAAAAACGATAAGCTCACGCATTTCGCTCTGGAATACTCCGAAGACGGTACCACATGGAAAACCGCCGGCGAGTATACCGATCCAAAACCGGAGTCGGCGCAAAGTACCTTCCGTGTAAAACTTCATGGTGCAAGCGTAAAAGCCATTCGCATTAATAACCTGGAAAGCGTCCACAAATGGCTCCAGATTGCCGAATTCAACGTCGTTCCAGGCGACGGTTCGGATTACGATACAGAACATCTGATCACCAATGCGGACAGCACCAGCGCGGTAACTTCGGAAATCGAAAACGGCCGCCAGCTGCTGACCAGCGATGGTCAGAATCTCGTCCTCAAAGCTGGGGAATACGCCGGCGTTGATCTTGGCGAGATTACGAAAATCGCGTCGCTTACGCACGGAGACCTGGGCAGCCTGTCACTGGAAGTTTCCCGCAACGGATACGAATGGGTAAGCGTTGCAGCGGATGCGTCCAGTGCAGAAGATGCCCGCTATGTACGTCTGATCAATACGACGGATGCTTCCGTTTCCGCAGATCTCAGTACGCCGCTTTCGGTAACGGTAACGAAGATCAGCGGTCCGTACCGTCTCTCGGATACGGTCGGCATTACGTCCGCCGGCTGGGCGAGCGAAGATACGCGTGACAATGGAGCGGCGTTTGACGGCGATGTGGATACCACCACCGAATTCGCCACGCTCCCCGCAAAAGGCTCCGAAATTATTTATGACCTCGGTCAGAACCGCTCGATTTCCAAACTGGAAATCGTAAACCAGGACAGCGCCGTCAACTATATCCGCGACGCGAAAATCCAGATTTCCAGCGACCTTGAAAACTGGACGGACGTTATGGAAATCGGTGACGGTGTGGAAAACACGGATGACGCAGACGTAACGGCCAAGGATGCCGATACCGGCTACATGGCCAGCAGCCGCTATCCGAACAAGGTTACCAAAGTCGGAACGCTCGAAACCGCGCAGGACGCCCGCTATATCCGCATTTATTTCACCGCAGGCAACGCCAGCCGGGCCGTACTGTTCAATGAAATTCTGATCAACGACGGCGAATACAAATCCGTTCCGCATCCAGCCGTAACGGCTGCTGTGGAAGAAGCGCAAAACCACAGCGCGCTCAACATGTTCGACAGCGATCTGTCCACGTCCTACAAACCAGCCTCCAGCCAGGCCGGATCGGTACAGTATGATTTCTCCGACGAGCTCGATGCCAATACGCTGAACATCATTCAGAAAGGCACTTTGAGCAATGCCACCGTTTCGGTTCGCGCGGTCAATACAGACGGCAAGATTGAATGGAAAACTCTTGGTCATCTGGTACGTTCGCTGAACACGATGGGGTCGAACGATATCGATAAGATTCTGTCCGTGAAGATCGAATGGACGGATGGAAACGCGCCGGAAATTTCGGAAATCATCCGCTTCACCAGCGAGAATCCGACCGTGCAGAATCTGGATTATTCCCAGCTTCTTCTGGCCTGGAACAAGGCGACCGCGCAGCAGTCTTCCTTTGTGAACGGATCCGATCTGGAAGAAGCGATCACGCAGGCGCATGAAGTCATCAACGCTGCTTCCGCTTCCCAGAACGAGATTAACGAAGCCGCCAGAGCCCTGAACAGTGCACTGCTGACGATGCGCATTGCACCGGAAGCTGACCGCCTGAACGGTCTGAAGTAAGACGAGTTCTTTCCAGGTCATCAGGATTCATCGTCTTTCTCAACCCATTACGCCGCAGTAAACCGCAGCCATACGCTGCGGCTGCTGCGGTGTTTTTGCGTGCAGTCCAGATCGTTCAAAACTCGTTCGCGCGCTGTGAGCGGCTTGAAAAATGGAAAAAAACGGTCGAAAACCGGCAGGAAAACGTATCAATCCCCGCGTATGGCCGAGGGGATTTTCGGGAATCTATGGTTTTTTTTCGATTTTCGCTAAAATGAAAACACTGATTCCGTCCGCATCCGACAGGCGGAATCTTTGAAAAAATTACGGCTGCTCCCGACGCAAGCGATCGCAGAAAATGCGAAAGCTTCCTTGCGAAAGGCCGGGAAGAAGCCGCAAGAGAAAAGGAAAGTGGAATTACATATGAAACGAGAACAGCTGGGGTCCCGTTTGGGCTTTATCCTGCTGAGCGCCGGATGCGCGATCGGTATTGGAAACGTCTGGAAATTCCCCTACATCGCCGGACAGAACGGCGGTGCAATTTTTATTCTGATTTACCTGTTCTTCCTCGTGGTTTTGGGCATCCCCGTCATGACGATGGAGTTTGCGATGGGACGTGCCGCCCAGAAAAGTCCAGCCAAAATTTATAAGACGCTGGAACCGAAAGGAAGCAAGTGGCACTGGCATACCGGTTTTGCGATTGCGGGCAACTACCTGCTCATGATGTTTTATACGACCGTCGCCGGATGGATGCTGAAGTACTTTGTCGATATGTGTCTGGGCCGGTTTGAAGGTCTGGATGGCGCCGGGATCGGTGCGGCGTTTGATGCCACGCTGGCCAATGCAGGCAGCGAAGTATTTTACATGGGCGTCATTGTCGTCGCCGGTTTTCTGATCTGCATGCTCGGTCTGCAGAAAGGCCTCGAGCGCGTAACGAAAGTGATGATGATTTCGCTGCTCATCTTAATGAGCGTCCTGGCGATCAACTCCCTGTTTCTGGAAGGCGCCAACGCCGGTCTTCGCTACTATCTGCTGCCGGACTGGAACCGCTTCATGGAAATCGGACCGTGGAATGTCATCGTCGCGGCGATGAACCAGGCGTTTTTTACCCTTTCGCTCGGTATTGGTGCCATGGCGATTTTCGGCTCCTACATTAATAAGGATCGTGCCTTGCTCGGCGAATCGATCAACGTCGCCGTTCTGGATACGTTTGTCGCGATTGTTGCCGGCCTGATCATCATTCCAGCCTGCTTCGCCTATTCGGTCGATGTCAATGCCGGTCCGGGTCTGATCTTCGTCACGCTGCCCAACGTCTTTAACGCGATGCCGTTTGGCCGTCTGTGGGGCGCGCTGTTTTTCCTTTTCATGACGTTTGCAGCGTTCTCAACCGTTCTGGCGGTTTTCGAAAACATCCTTTCGAGCTGCATGGACCTGTTTGGCTGGGACCGCAAAAAAGCGTGTCTGGTCAATATGGCGGCAGTCTTCGTACTGTCGCTGCCCTGCGCTTTGGGCTGGTCGCTTCTGTCCGGCGCGGCACCGCTAGGAGCGGGAACGACCATCCTGGATTTTGAAGACTTCCTGGTTTCCAACAATTTGCTGCCTGGCGGATCGCTCATTTTCGTTCTGTTCTGCTGCACCAAGTTTGGCTGGGGCTGGAAAAACTTCCGCAAGGAAGCCAACGAAGGAAAAGGAGCCAAAGTGCCTGAGTGGCTGCACCCTTACTGCAAGTACGTTCTGCCGGTCATCATTCTGGTGATTCTGGTGATCGGTCTGATCTGATCCTTCGCATGTGTTCTGAAGCTGCTTTTTTACAAAATCATTTCGCCGACCGCTAACCGTATTGCGGGCGGCGTTTTTGTATGGCCCGAAGCGAGCGGCGCGTATTGCGGGACATAAGAAAACCGCCTGCCGTAAGTTTTAAAGCTTTGCTGGCAGGCGGTTTTGCTTCGCCGTTGGGAAAACAGGACTGAGGCGTGCCAGAGGTATGTCTGAGGCATGCGTGTTACCGGGGCTCCGTCTGAGAGACAGGAAATAGCCGGTAAGGCGATCGGATTTATTCGACCGCTTTGAGCGATTCTACCATCTGAATCTTGCGCAGACGGTATTTCATGATCCAGTTGACGAGCAGAGCGAAAAGCATGGTCAGACCGATGGAATAGACATAGGACTGCCAGAAAATCGTGCGGCCAAAGCGGATCGTATCGAGTTCGGCAAGGTTCATAATCAGATCGTGCAGGTAAATGCCCAGCAGCAGACCGACGAGTCCGCCAATGAGGGCAAGGATTATGCTTTCGCGGTTGATGTAGGCGTTGACTTCCTTTTCGGTAAAGCCAAGGACCTTGATGGTCGCAATTTCACGCAGACGTTCGGAAATGTTGACGTTGGAAAGGTTGT
The DNA here is from genome assembly GCF_948576815.1 of uncultured Allobaculum sp. Lineage (NCBI taxonomy): Bacteria > Bacillati > Bacillota > Erysipelotrichia > Erysipelotrichales > Erysipelotrichaceae > Allobaculum > uncultured Allobaculum sp. The sequence continues at coordinate 7,089 of NZ_CAPAEZ010000010.1, read as the reverse complement.
AAAGTACCACGAACGCCAGCATCGCCGCCGACAGAACGAGAACGACTACGATCGACTTGATCGAGGAAATCATGTTTTCAAAGTTGTCGATTGTCTCCGAATAGAAGGTGACGGACCGGACGCCCTCGTGCTGGAGAACGCAGCTGCCCAGCTCGCTTTCAAATTCCGGAGACGTATCGTCGTTAAGCAGCAGAATCTGCGCGTCCGGCTCTTCCTGAATATGGAGACGGTCGAACGTCTTTTGCGTTACGTAAAGCATGTGGCCGGTGTACTGTTCGAAAATGCCGGCGATCGGAAGATCTACTTCTTCATCGTCCGCCGTTTTGAAGCGGATCGTATCGCCTTTGGACAGGTGCATTTTCTCGGCCGTCTTGACGGAAACGAGAACGCCGTCGTTTAAAGACAGACGTTCGGAACCGTCCATCGGGATAAACGTCATGAACTCTTCGAAGGCTTCAGGATCTTCGACAATATTGAGCGTGGCGGACACATCCTTATCGTCATAGTGAACGGTAACAGGAAGGGTTTCGAGATTGAACGTATCTTCGATGCCCTTTTCCTTTTTCAGATCGGCGGCCAGCTGCCGTCCGTCTTCTTCTTTGGCATCCACGGCAGCATCAAAGTGGTAAATCGCCTGGAACTGGCGCGGAACGATATCGCTGATGGAGTCGTTCAGACCAAAGCCGGCGACCAGCAGGGCGGAACAGCCCGCGATGCCGATGACGGTCATGAAAAAGCGCTTCTTATAGCGGAAGAGGTTGCGCAATGTGACTTTATGCATGAACGAAAGCTTTGACCAGAACCAGCCGACGCGTTCTAACAAAATCCGCTTGCCGGCCTTTGCGGCTTTTGGCCGCATGAGCTGGGCCGGCACTTCGCGCAGTTCCTTAATAATGGAGAAGAGCGCAGCGAGCAGCACGACGCCGGTAACGCTTAAAGACGCAAAGAGCATCAGACCCGGCTGGAAGCGGAACTGAATGGCTTCCAGGTTGTACATGATGTTCCAGGCGGAGTAGATGATCATCGGGAACACGTACATGCCGACGGCACAGCCGAGAATGCTGCCAAGAACGGAAGCGGATCCCGCGTAGAGCAGGTACTTCGCGGCGATTTGCCGGCGGGAGTAGCCAAGGGCCTTGAGGGTTCCCATTTCGTTGCGCTGCTCATCGACCATGCGCGTCATTGTCGTCATGCAGACGAGCGCGGCGACGAGAAAGAAGAAGACAGGGAAGACGGAGGCGATGCCGTCCATGCGGTCGGCGCAGGCTTCGTAGTCTTTATAGGAATAATGCGAGTTGCGATCGAGCACGATCCATTTGGCTTCGAGATCGTCGAGCTGCTTTTTCGCGTCCGCGATTTTGTCTTCGGCTTCTTTTTTGTTCGTATTGTATTCGGCCAGACCGTCTTCGTATTCTTTCTGACCGCTGGCGTAATCGCTTCTGGCTTTTGCCAGATCGTTTTTGGCCTGATTGAGCTGGGCTACGCCATCGTCATACGTTTTCTGGTTTGCGGCCAGCTGCGTTTCACTCGCAGCCAGCTCATTTTGCTGGGCCGCAAGTTCCTGACGCTGTTTGACTAAGGCGTCGCGCTGTACGATGGCGCTCTGCGCCTGAGCAATTCCGTCATTTAAGGCAGTAAGAGAGGCGTTTGCGGCATCGAGCGATCCGCCAATCGAGGTGAGAATAGAACTTTTCTGCGTGTTCAGCGCAGCTAGAGCGGAAGCTGCGTCGGGCGCGCCGGGCACTGCCTGGGCCAGTACGCCCTGCAGCTGTGCCTGCAGCGCCGCAAGCTGTTCTTTTAAAGCCGGCAGCTGCGTATTTTGGGGATCGGCGCTTTCGAGCGCGGCAATCTGTTGGCTCAGCGTCTGGATACCCTGATCGAGCGATTCGATTCCGGAAATGGCCTGATCGATGGACTGGACGCCCTGAATGGCCTGCGTGAGCGCATCTCGCCTGGCAATCAGATCGCTGGCGGTCGTATCGATGCCCTGCAGCTGAGCCAGCCCGGCATCAATCTGAGCAAGGCCGTCGGCGATCTGCTGCTTTCCGGACTGGAGCGCGCTGCGTCCCTGATCGAGCTGCGTTTTTGAACTGGCCAGAAGCGCTTCGTTATCGGAAATCTGCTTTTCGCCATCCGCAATCTGCAGCGCGGCATCCTCGAGTTTCTTTTTCGCGTCGTCGAGCTTCTTTTTCGCATCGGCGAGCTTGTCCTGGGCTTCCTTTTCCTGGTCGTCAATTTTCTGACGCTGTTCGTCTTTCCAGAGGACGGTTCGGCTGTCGGCGAGCGTTTCGACTTCATCGACGACCGGATCGGTCAGATCGAAGTAGGCGTCGGAATACGTATCCGCTTCTTTGGCCCCGTCGACGGTCAGATCGATTTCCGTAAAGTAGTCGGCCTTGATCGCGGACTGCGGGATAAAGAAATACGTATCGACCGTACCGGAACCGATCGAAGAAGAGCCGTGTACGTAGGACAGGTAGTTTGGAGAATAGGCTTTGCCGGTAATGGTGTAGGTGTCGTATTTGAGATCGTCGCTGACCGGCGTGTCGTTTCCGGAATACAGATGAACCGTATCCCCGATCTCAAAAGACCCGAAAATGTTTCCCGTGGCGCTGTCGCCTTCCACCATGCACTCCCTGTCGTTTTGCGGCAGGCGGCCTTCGACCAGACGCGGCGTATTGATCGTCTGTCCGTCCGTATAGGAGAGGACTTTAACGGTCATTTCCCGGCTGCCTTTGCGGCAGAGATAATCGGCGGAAAACTGACCTTGCGCGTCCTTCACGCCAGGTTCCTTTTTCAGCGCCTCGAGATCCTTGTCGCTTAAGCCGACGGTGGAGTACACCTGTATATCCTGCAGGTTGTAGCGGTCAAAGTAGACGTCGGCCGAATTTTTCATATCCGGCGCGCTGGCTTTGATGCCCGCAAAAAACGAGACGCCCAGAGCGGTGATGGCCAGGATGGACAGGTAGCGCCCCAGGGAATGGCGGATTTCACGGAACAGGTCTTTCCATAGTGCGGGTGTCATCAGTATTCAATCTCCCGTGCGCTCATCGGATGCTCGTTGCGGGTAATGCTTTCGATTTTTCCGGAACGCACTCGAATAATCTTGTCGCCGATCGGTGTCAGCGCCAGATTATGCGTAATGACGACGACTGTCGTCTTTTCCTTTTTACAGATGTTTTGCAGGACTTCGAGAACCTGCTTGCCCGTCTGGTAGTCCAGCGCGCCGGTCGGCTCGTCGCAAAGGAGCAGGCGCGGATTTTTGGGAATCGCGCGGGCGATTGCGACACGCTGCTGTTCCCCGCCGGAAATCTGGGAAGGGAAGTTGTTTTCCCGGTCGAGCAGTCCGACGGATTTCAGCGTTCCGGTAATATCGAGCGGGCTTTTGGAAATCTGGGCCGCCAGTTCGACGTTTTCGCGGACGGTCAGATTCTGAATCAGGTTATAAAACTGGAAGACGAACCCGACGTCATCGCGCCGATAGAGCGTCAGCTGCTTCGAATCAAAATCACTGACGATTTTATCGCCGACGCGAATGGTTCCCGAGCTGACGGTATCCATGCCGCCAAGCAGGTTGAGAATGGTGGATTTTCCAGCCCCGCTGGCGCCGGCGATAATCACAAACTCGCCTTCTTCAATCGAAAAGCTGACGCCGTCCAGGGCATGAATGCATACTTCACCCATCTGATAGTCCTTGCGGACGTCCTTGAATTCAATAAAACTCATCGCAGAACACCTCCTGAAGTCTCTAAATAGGGAAGGTTAGTTATCTTTTATTATGACCTGCTTTTGAGCAGGACTGTGCGAAAACCTTCATTTCCTGCCTCTCTTTTGACCGTTTGGCAGCAATACGAAAAGCCGGGGCCAAAGAGAGGACCAAAACGGCTGGAAAGCGTTTTTCAGGCCGGATTCTATCCCGAGAGGAAAAATGGAAAAATCCGGACAAAACGATGCAAAGACTGTCGAAAAAGGAAACTGTTGCCGGCCTGTACAGACAGGATGAAACGATCTGATATACTAAGCAATGGCATCTTGTTTTTAAAACCAGATGAAAGAATATTCCAAATTACTTAAATAGATCCTGTTTTCCTGTGTTTCTGCTCCATGTTTTCTGGACGAATGAAATGCGGATGGATTTCTGTGCGGATTTGGTTATGGCGTCTGTCGATCTGTTCTCTCCTTGTATTTTCGGCCTGCCAAAGCCATTTGCACACACAGCTGTCGATCTGTATATTTCAGTCATGTCCGATTAGTGGAAAACGGAGCCTGGTCCGCTAAAATGTAGGCGGACCATGAAACGATGGCTCCCGCAAAATGGAGAACAGATCAATTATGAAAGTAAAAGTCATTACGGATTCCGGCAGCGGCTTAACGCAGAAGCAGGCCGAATCCTTAGGAATAGAATTTCTTCCCCTGCAGGTTCTCGTCGACGAGACACAGTATCTCGACGGCGTGGATCTGACCTGCGAAAAGCTGTATGAGCTTCTCGATGAAGGCAAAATGCCCACGACCAGCCAGCCGCCTCTTCTTCTTGAAGAAGAGCTTTTCGAACGGCTGAAAAGCGAAGGCGTAACGGACGTGATTGTCATCAATCTGTCCAACGGCCTCTCTTCAACCAACCAGATCATCCAGGCGACCGCAAAACGCTTCGATATCGTCGTGCATACGCTCGATATTTATACGACCCTCGCCGTGCAGCAGTATCTGGTCATTGCGGCCCAGCAGCTGCTCGAACAGGGCAGGGATCCGGAAGCCATCGTCGACGCGCTGCGCAAGTCAGTCGACGGTTCAGCCGGTTATCTGATGGTCGACAATCTCGACCATCTCGCCGCAGGCGGACGTCTGACGCCGCTTGCTGCCAAACTTGGCGGCATGCTCAAGATTAAGCCGGTTCTGCGCGTTTCCAAAGATACGCAGGGCAAAGTCGACTCCTTTGAAAAAGTCCGCACCTTCCATAAGGCGGTCAGCCGCGGCGTAGAACAGGTAGCCAAGGGTCTTGTGGACGGCGTCGACTACGAACTGTTCGTTCTGAACGGCAACGCGGATGCTTCGGCAGAGGCGGCAAGAGAAATGATGGCGGCGCTGCGTCCTGGAACAAAGGTTCATGTGCTGAACATGTTCCCGGTCATCGCGGCGCACACCGGACTTGGCTCGGTCGGCGTACAGTACATCCCGAAAATTGAAGGAGTGGAATATGATGAAACTCGCATTTGTGACTGACAGCGGAACCGGATTCAGCAGTGAATACTGGAAAAAGCAGGGAATTTATTCCGTACCTCTGCAGATTACAGAAGGACAGAACACCTACGACGAGTTTGAAGATATCTCCTATGCCCAGGTCATTGACAACCTTCACCAGCAGAAACTGATGAAGACCTCGCTGCCTTCGCTTGGAAAAATCGAAGATCTCTTTGAACAGCTCAAAAAAGACGGATATGAGGGCGTATTCTGCGTTCCGATCTGCCGCGGACTTTCCGGCACCCTGAATGCCATGGAGTCCGCTGCGCACCAGATGGATCTGGCCTTTTACGGGTTTGACTGCGGAACGACAGCCGTAACCCAGTCCCACTGCATTATCACCGCCAAAACGATGTATGAGCAGGGAAAGAGCATTGAGGAAATCATGGAAAAGCTCGAACAGATTGCGGGAAACTGCGATACGTTCGTTCTTTGCGACGACCTCCAGCACATGCGCCGCGGCGGCCGTCTGACCGCAACAGCAGCCGCTCTTGGCGGACTGCTCAAAATCAAGCCGATCCTTCACGTCAACCGCAAGACTGAAGGCCGCGTTGACGCGGTCGATAAAGTCCGCACGATGTCCCGCGCGCAGGATCGTACGATCAGCCTGCTCAAGGATATGGGCACCAATAAGGACTATGACTTTACCGTCGCTCACGTGGATTCTCTCGAAAGCGCGAAGGCGTTCGCCCGCAAGATCAAGGAAAACTTTGACGGGGCTACGGTTCGCGTAATCGATCTGGTCAGCGCCGTCGGCATTCATACCGGACTCAACTGCCTGGCGGTTCAGGTTTTTGATCCAGTCGGCTATCCGGTCATGGTTTATACCGACGAAGATACGATCCGCATTTAATGCGACTTTCGTACGAAAACGAAATTAAAAATTGGAGAGACAATAAAATGCCGCTGTAGGCGAGGAAAACCTGCGGCGGCATTTCGCGTTTTTCAAAAAGAAAAGACCGAGGAAACTCGGTCTGTGAATTTATTTGCGGGTCAGCAGCGCGGTTCGTACGGTGAAGTTTCCGTATTCGTCGAGCGCGCGAATCTGTACCATGCGCGATCCGGGTTCGTGGATCAGCATGGACGGATTGAGAATATAGAGCTTGCAGCGCGAACAGTCGCTGAGCTTGGTTACAAAACTCTGGGCGTCCACTTCGTCGCTGACGCCGACGGTCAGATTCTGCACTTCGAGTTTCGGCGCAGTCGTATCCACAACCTGAATGTCGACCTGGGACTGGTGCCCGTCGATCGTGCAGGCTCCGGTATAGCTGCCGGCCTTATTGATGTTGAGGTTGGTCGAGCAGACGGGTGTGCTTTCAGTTTCGTAATGAATCTTATCGATCATGTCATACAGCGAATAGTCCGAACCGGCTTCGACGGGGCTTACTTCCTTTTTGAAGGTAATCGCTTCGGAAGCCATGAGCGGGTTGAACAGACTGGAAAAAACAGCCAGTACAGTAATCGCCAGAATGGAGCTGAGTACAAGACGCGGCGTCTGGGACTGCCGCATATGAAGTAAGAAACGACGTTTTTTCTGATAAAATCGACGACGCGCTCTAGCCGAGCGGGCCCGGCGTGCTTGAATCGGATTGAAATACATGATGTTCCTGCCTTGCGCAGCCAATTTCAATAACGGTACCGGTCTGCAAAAGATGCGGGGAAAGACCGGAGAAAATAAAAAAAGACGACCTCTGCGCAAGACACAATACTGTCACTGATTGCGGCTAAAGGCAAGCGCAAAAATGATGAAAACGTAATGAAAATGACACGCTGAAAGCGTGTAAGAAAAGCGTCTGTTTTCCAATGCTGTTCACTTAAGCTTCACAAGTGAGCAGTGCCTTGCCTTTCTAG
>NZ_CAPAEZ010000009.1:0-51849 GCF_948576815.1 uncultured Allobaculum sp. | reverse complement strand
TTATCCCAAGGAGGCGGTCGAGAAAATACCCGTCTTTTATTTGACGCTTACGTCTGACTTCTGCAGATGAATGACTTGAAAATATAGGCTGAACCAAACGAAAACCGCTTCCGTCACGACTTGAACGAAAGCGGTTTTCTTCGTTTTTTGAGGATATTGAATGGCCGAGGAAAAGGCTCCGGTTCGACTGGGTTTAGCGTCTTGGCTGTTCGCAGCGGGCTATGGCATCCTGTGCACTCAGGCCGCCAAAGAGAATGGAAAGAATTCCGTCTCCGTAGCGTTCAAACATGGCCGCCGGATAGAAGATGGATTCCTTAATCGCTTCGACGGAGGGAAGGCTGTCTTTGGCATAACAATACGTTTTGTAGCGGATTTCGCCGTCATGGAAGTCCATTTCAAAGTTTCCGGCGCGCAGACCGTAATTGGCGCGATGAAGGAATTCGCTGACTTCTCGAACCGTTGTCTCATCGTCCATATCGGCTCCAAGCGGACACAGAGCGTATACGTTGAAGCTTTCTGTGTCGATGTCGAGGTAATACTTGATGTGCTTGATTTTGGAACTGAGGCTGAGACTGAAACGAATCAGTCCAAGTTCTTCATCAAAGTCGTAATTCCACTCATCGTCATCGAGATAGCGCAGTACCGTCTGAGCAATCTCACGGGAATAGGGCTGGTTTGCCATAAACTGGGTTCCTTTCTTTCTGAAACCGCCGTTTCGCCCAGACTTTCCTTCTTCGAGGGCGTCCGACTCCGTCTTAAGCGAATGAAGAAGATGGCGTGAAACAGCCGGTTTCTGTTCTGGGTTCATGAATAGTCAAATTATACAATCCTCTTTCTTTGCGACCTCCAATTTTTTGACAGTGCGCCAATAAGCACAAACAGAACCGGTATTTTGTCCGAATTGCATGCCTTTGTCATGCTTTATGAAGAATAGGCCGAAAAAACAAATGGTACGTGTTCGTTCAAATTTATTCGAATTTCTGTGCTGTATTACTTTGAAGAGCATGACATCCGATCATGAAAAATCCCCCTGTATTCATCCGATTGGCATGGGAACAGGGGGCTGTTTTAATTCTTAATTTCAGGATCCATTCTACTCAGGTCGATCGTTTATATTTCTCGATCAGCTGTAAAATCTTTCCTTCTTCGCGATCCGCTCTTTCAGCATCTGCGCGATGTCCTTGTAATGGAACGGCGCAATTTCGTCCGGAATGTTCACAAACTGACTGGTGATCAGAAGCGCGGTTTCCAGACCGATCGCATCGAGCATGCGGAACGGACCAATGGCAGCACCGGTGCCTTTTGCCCAGGCTTTATCAATGTCTTCGGGACTGCCCGTTTTCGTCACGTATAAATCCATGGCAGACATCAGGAAAGGTACGAGCATGCTGTTGAGAAGGTAGCCGTTTTTCTCTTTCATGACGGCTACCGGATCCATGCCGATTTCTCTGGCAAATTCCATTACCTTTGCGAAGGCTTCCGGATTTGTTCCGGGATGAACCATGACTTCGGCCAGGTTGTTGATCCAGATATGGTTGGCAAAATGCAAGGACAGGAAGTTTTGCGGATACGGTACGTCGTCTGCGAACATCGAGGGCAGCAGCGTACTCGAATTGGTCACGACGATCATCTTTTCCGTAATGTATGGAGAAGCCTTTTCAAAGAAATCCTTTTTCACGCCAGCATCTTCCGAAATGGCTTCAATCAGCAGATCGGCATCCGACAGCGCTTTTTCAAGATCGAGCTCGATTCGAATCGAAGCGACGGCTTTCTCGACATCTTCGGCTGTTACGCCGACCAGTCCCGGGGCCGGGATCCCCTTCTGGAGCGTACCGAGATACTGCTCTTTGTAATACTGAATACGCGGCTGAGTACGCGTAATGCTGGATTCAGAACGCAGACAGATGGTTACGTCCTTTCCTTTCACGGCAGACTGCAGGGCGATTTGCACACCTAGAACACCGCCGCCGGCAACAGTAACGTGTTTCATTGCATAATCACTCTCCTTTTATTCACAGCTTATCAGATTTCGTCAAACCGACATAGTCAGCTGATTCGAACTGCACAGTGCACTTTGCGGCTTCTCCGCCTCTTTCTTTTTCCCGGCGATCCTCTGCATTTTCAAAAAGCCTCCAGCCATTTCGGACGGCCGGTTCAAAACAAATATCGATTGCACAAAATCCATCCGTATAAACAGACAGGAGGTAAAAACATGAACTCAGGCAACAAAAAGAATGCATTTTCGCTTATCGAATGTATGGTTTCTCTTTTGCTCATAGCAATCACTTTATGGATCACGATTCCGAATTTCCAGGGCAAGGAGAAAATCATCAGCGCCAAAGGCTGCGAAGCGCTCATCGAAGTCGTCAATTCTCAGATTATGCTTTATGAAATCGATGAAGATCGTACTCCGACTTCCGTACAGGAACTCATTTCCAAAGGCTATCTCAAAGACGGGCAGGCAAAATGTCCGGACGGAAAAAGCGTGGTGATCGTCAATGGGCAGGCCGCCAGCCGGTAGGATTGAATTTCTGAGGATGGACAGGCGCAGTTTCCGTTTCAAAAGCCTAACACACATTCTGACCAGCCGCAGAGACTGTCAAACAAAGTGTCGAAAGACAGCTTTCAGGAACCCCAGGGGACGAAACGCCTTTTCTCTGAGCGAAACCCTGTTTGTACTGCTGCTCATAGGCCTGTCTGTATCTGTCTTTTCGCTGACCCCTCGTGCGGACAGTTCGGGCCTTTCGAGTCGAATTCTTCTGGAAAAAGTGAATCAGGAGCAGTATCTGGCCTTCTCATTGCGCCAGCCGCGTGCGGTGGACATTCAAAAGGATCGAATGCTTAGCGGGCAGGAATCGTTTGATTTTCCTAAGGGGCTTGCCTGTACGCCTATGAAGCTTTCCTGGAACGAAACAGGTTCGATTTCCAAAGGCGGAACATTGCGGTGTACGGCTGGAACAAGTTCATTTCGCATCGTATTTCAGCTGGGAAGCGGACGCGTACGGATCGAAAGCGGGCCATAAACCTCGTTCGTATGAATAACATTCAGATCCTGCAGCCCATTGGACGATCCGAAAGACAGACTTCACGTTTGTCTTTCCCCTTTTGCCTGGAAAACAAATACAGTAGGAAAAAAGACGCTCTGGCGATCATTCTTTAAAGACCGACAGGAGCGTCTGGATACCGAATCGATTGAGGAGGCGGGCCAGTTTTTCAGAATTCTCGAGTGGATCCGAAGTTTTGGATTGGATCCAGCCGGGAACAAGGTATCCCTGGCCATTGACCATGACCGATCTTTTTTCTTCCCTTAAAAAGAAGGTTCTCCTTGTTCAGCTAGCCCATTCCCTGTCCAGATTTCCCCGTTCACCGGTCTTTCTTTTTCGAAAAGCGTACAGGTCAGACATACGCACCCATAAAGGCCGAAAAAGGCAAAACGGATTTCTTCTGATGGAAGCGCTTCTGGCGCTGCTCATTCTTTCGCTCTCCGTCTTTCTGCTCAGTACGAGTATTCAGGCGTATACACACGCTCTGTCCAAGGGCGTTTCTGAATCTCTGGAAAGTACATCCTCATGAAAAGACGGGATTGGGGCTATCGAGAACAAAAAGGGTGCTTTTTGGAAAGGCCTTTGCCTGCTTTCGTGAAGAAACGGTTCGAACGAATGGCGTCTTCGTCTTCTTCAAAGCACAGAAAAAACGCGTTTACACTGAGCGAAGCCCTTTTAGCCTTTCTGGTCGGTATGATCTGTGTTTCCCTGCTTTCAGTACAGACGCGTGTTCTTTCTTCAAGTCTGCGCATCCGTGACGATTCTCAGGAACAGTTTGCGATTCTTCAGCTTCGCGAGCTCTGTTCTTTATCCTGGAAGGCGAGCGTATCGAATGGACAGCTGCATCTTCAATGGGCCGACAAAGCCGAAACGGTTGCTCTGGATCAGAGACGTCTCGTCAAAAAGCCGGGCTATGAAATCTTCATGGAAAATATCGATTCGGCGGTATTCACAGAACATCAGGGAAAAATTGAACTCGAGGTGATGTATGAAAACCATAAGAAGACCTGGCAGATTCAGTAAGTCCTCCCATTTTCGTCTGCGAAAACCCTCACACCATTTTCCGGGCGGGCAGAAGCGCTTCTTTGCAAATCCGTCTTTATTTCGTACCGTCGAGTTCAAAAAGAAAAATGGATTTGCGCTGGAACCTGCCCTCGTTCTCTTCAGTCTGGTCTTAATGGTTTCTGTATGGGTTTGTGCTTCCCTGCAGGCGCGCAGCGCTCTGCTTGCGGCATCCGGACGATCGGACATCGATCTGGCAATTGTCGAGCGTGCAAAACAGTTTGCGGGAGAATGCGCCTGGTCCAGACGATGCCAGACGGCTGCTCCGCAAAAGATATTTCACGAGACAATCCAGGCGCATGACGTTCTGTTCAAAGATGAATCCTCAAGAATTCTGGCGCAGTATACGGATCATGGCCATAAGTATAAAATCGAGCTTTATTACGATGAGACCGGTATTATAAAAGCCGAGTACAGTCACTGAAATTCAAAGCGTCCTCTGGCAATAAACATAGCTGCCAAAAGCGAGCGAATCGATGAGACTGGTCATACCTAAAGCAAAATGAACGGATCAGGAGGTCGTTTACTATGGATTTACAGGGATTTGGAGCTACGAAAGAATATGTGCGGCTGACAAACCGCCATTTTGAACAGGTTCATCGGTTTTATATTGCGCTGGATCTGGAAACGACCGGTCTTTCCCCCGATTCCGATCGGATCGTCGAAATCGGTGCAGTAGCTTTTCGAAATGGGCAGCCGGCGGAACGCTTCAATACCTTCGTAAATCCAGGCAGACCGATTCCAATCGGCGCGTCGATGGTCAATCACATTACCGATGACATGGTCGCGGATGCGCCGGATGAAAGAGAAGCTCTGCTTGAACTCTTCGCGTTTCTGAATCGCTTTTCCGGTTACGATCTTCTGTTTGTCGGACACAATGCGGCGTTTGACTTTTCGTTTTTATGCGCCGCCTGCAATCGACAGGGCTTTTCGGTAAACTTCCGCTATCTCGATACGCTGCGCATTGCCCGCAGTACTCTTCGCACCGTGCCTAACTACAAGCAGGATACGCTTGCCACTCATTATGGACTCATCAATCCAATGGCCCACCGCGCGGAATCGGATGCGCTGACCTGCGGTCGAATTCTTCTCGCGCTGCTGGCGGAAATTGAATCCTGATCAAGCCGGCAAAGCCGATCCAATTCTTTATTTTGAGACAATAAAAGCCATGGCTTTCCAGATCATTACAATTCTGGAATGCCATGGCTTCTGTTTTACTTCCCCCCTGCTCAGGGAAGCTCCTGGAAATGATCTTAGAGCGTGTAGGCAACAGCCTTTTTCAGTTCTTCGGCTTTGTGCTTGTCGGTCAGTTTTTCAATCAGCGCAAACGCGAATTCAAAAGCGCCGCCTACTGAAATGCCGGAAACGATATTTCCGTCCACGACCGCATGCTTCTTTTCAAACGTACCGCCAAAAGAGTCTTCATTCATCGAAGGTACACAGACGTACTTTTTGTTTTTGTATACGCCAAGTTCTCCCGCAAGGGCGCTGCCGGCACAGATTGCGCCGAGTACCTTTTGCGGATTCATCGCAAAGGCGCGAATTTCGTCTTCAATGAGCGGAATATTCTTGAATACCGCATACGCGTCTCCGCCGGGGACGATCAGCGCATCGGTCGTTTCAAAATCATAGCCGCGCAGTTCCGTCGGCGTTTCAATGATCAGGCCGTTATTGCCTCTGGCCAGTTTCTTATTTTCAACGTTTACAAGAACCGTAACGATTCCGGCTCTCTTGAGGAGGTCAAAGGGAACGAGTGCCTCAATTTCTTCAAACCCGTCCGCAATCAGGATCGCTGCTTTTTTCAATGTTTATCACCTCGCTTCCAGTTTAAGAAGGCAAAAATCGAGCGAAAAGCCAGATGCCTGAAGGTTTTCTTTTGTGGGATGAATCCATACTGCGGTTCTTGTCTTATTGCTTTTTGAGCAGTCTCAAGCCCGGTACAGGCTGGCAGATTTCGCATCCTTTGCAAGATTGTAAACTAGCAGAACCGGAGCGATTTTTGATCGACGACGCATTCTGAATTTAAGGTTTTATAAAGTCAGCTTCATCAACTTTTCGAATTGAAGCCGTTGATTCACTTTGGGAATGGTTTTCTGTACTTTTTAAACGATATTCTGTGTTTCCTCCCCATTTTGTTCAGATTTCCTTAAATAATTCACTAAATTTCACATTTTTGATTGACGGGTATACATTAAGGAAAGGTTCAGCGTACTCGCCGGCTCTTGCGTTTTCCATACTACCCCCGCTTTTCTTCCGCTTCTGGGGCATGCAAAACCATCCGACTTTCAGATAAATCGCTCATGAATCTTCTATTGAATCAGAAAGGATGAACTGCATGAATTATGCATTAAGTGTTGGAACTGCACTGCTGGCTGGTCTTCTGCTGACCCGGCTGGGAAACAAGTTCCGTCTGCCGGATGTCACATCCTATTTAATCGCCGGACTCCTTCTTGGACCCTGCTGCATCGGTCTTCTTAAAATTCCTGGCCTTGGCTTTCATACGTTCCAGGATGTAGAAGTCCTTCAGCCGTTTAACAATGTGGCGCTTGGCTTTATCGCTTTCGCGATCGGAAGCGAATTTCGTTTAAGCGAACTGAAACAGACTGGAAAACAGGCGCTGACGATCGGTATTCTCGAAGGTATCATCACCACGATTGTCGTCGACTGCGTTCTGTTCGTTGCACACCTGATCGTTCCAGATATTCTGACGCTCGCGGACGTTCTCATTCTCGGCGCAATTGCTGCGGCCACCGCTCCGGCGGCAACACTGATGGTTGTCCGTCAGTACAAAGCCAAAGGCGACGTCACTTCGACCCTGCTTCCTGTCGTTGCGCTGGATGACGCCGTCGGCCTGATCCTGTTTGCGATTTCCTATGGCGTAGCCATGCATCTTGGTTCCCCTGACGGTGCGAACATGGTTTCCCTTTTTGTTGAACCGCTGATGGAAATCTTCTTCTCGCTGGGCATCGGTGCCCTGCTTGGCTGGATCCTGACACATGTCGCCCGTATTTTCCATTCGAATCGTAACCGCAATACGCTGATTGTCAGCTTCGTCATTCTGGGCGTAACCATTTCAACCGCCCAGATTCACATCGGACCGATGAATTTTGGTCTTTCTTCCCTGCTCGTCAACATGATGCTCGGTACCATCTTCTGCAACTGCTGCCGCAAGTCCGAAGATCTGATGAGCCGTGCCGATCGCTGGTCGGCTCCGCTGATCACCCTCTTCTTCGTATTAAGCGGCGCGGAACTGAACCTGTTCGCCTTTGGCAACATCCTCGTTCTCGCTGTTGGTCTGACGTACATTCTCTCGCGCTGCCTCGGTAAATACCTGGGCGGAAGTCTCTCGGCCGTCATTGCCGGTTCGCCGAAAACCGTACGCAAATGGCTCGGTATTACCCTCTTCCCGCAGGCTGGTGTCGCTCTGGGCATGGCTGCTACGGTCGGCGCCCGCATGGGTGAAAACGGCATGATGATCCGCAACGTTGTTCTCTTCGGCGTTCTGGTTTATGAGCTGATCGGACCGTCTCTGACCAAGTTTGCGCTGACCAAAGCCGGAGAAATCAAACCAAAAAACCTCGCCGACGAATAGTCAGAAAGCAACAAGTTTCATTTTTCGCAAAACGGATTTTCCCTTTTGCCTTACAGCTGGATTTCGCAGGAAATCCGGCTTTTCTTCTATCTGAACAGCCGGATTTGACCGATTTATATCCTTTGGTGCTTTTCTGGAGATGGCAGAATCGCTGCGCCAAGATATTTCTCGGATCTCCCCTGATTCGTGTATGGCGAAAACACTCTGGATTTTGTTTCAGGCAAAAGTTCCATACGATTCCGCCTGTCCTTTTTGGCTCCGGAGGGATCGCCATTGCGCGCTGCAGACAGAACGATTAAAACTAAAAGGACAGCCCGACATGCGGCTGCTGGAAGACCGATTCTTTCTCTCACCGCGTTCGGACCGTCTCGTCTGCGGGAGAGGAAGCGTCTGGAAAGGATGTTTTTATGAATATTGTTCTTCTTGAATCCCTCGGCATTCCCCAGGGGCTGCTGGATTCGTATCGATCCCAAATTGAAGCCGCCGGACATCGCTTTACTGTTTACGAACGGACATCCGATGTCGATACCCTCAAAGAGGAAGTCCGGGATGCGGACGTGCTGATTCTGGCGAATATGCCGCTTCCGGATTCTGTTCTTGATCAGGCAGATCATCTTCGCTATATCGATGTCGCCTTTACCGGCGTCGATCACATTCCCGTAAAGGAAGCCCTGCACCGCAGCATTGCGATTTCCAACGCGTCGGGCTATGCCACGGAATCGGTTGCGGAACTGGCGATTGCAATGATGATTTTACTTGCACGAAAAGTGCCAGCGCTTCAGCAGGCCTGCCGGGAAGGCAAGGCCAAAGGCCGTCTAGAAGGCTGGACGCTTCAGAATCGGACCGTCGGTATTGCCGGCGCGGGAAAAATCGGTCTGCGTACGGCTCAGCTGGCTAAATCGATGGGCGCCCGCGTTCTGGCGTTCAATCGCTCGCAAGTTCATTGTGACTGGATCGATGAACAGGTGCCCCTGGACAAGCTGCTTCAGGAAAGCGATATTCTTTCCCTGCATCTGCCGCTGACCGATCAGACACGCGGTTTGATCGGTAAAAAGGAGCTGGAGTGCATGAAGCCGGGAGCGATCGTCATCAACACGGCGCGCGGACCTATTCTCGATAACAATGCACTGGCTGCTCTTCTTGAAAACGGTCATCTTGCGGGAGCAGGTATTGACGTCTTTGATCAGGAGCCGCCTCTGCCCCTCGATCTGCCGCTTTTAAAAGCGCCCAATACGATTCTGACACCGCATATCGCCTACGATTCTGAACAGTCCATGAAAGAGCGGGCGGAAATTGTCTTTGACAACCTCTTTTCGTGGCTGAACGGAACGATTAAAAACGAAATCAAGGCCGGCTGAAGGCGGCAAAGTATCGAATCAATAAGAGTGAATAAAAAGAGTTAACCGAGTTTAAGAAAGGATCTGGAAGTATGCGTCAAACGGTAACCGAGAGCGACGAGATCGCCGCTCTATCGCCGTCCTCTTCCAGGAGGATGGCTTCTTCAAAAGGGGCAAAAGGCATTTTGTACATGGTCATTGCCTCAATTCTTTTTGCGACAGGCGGTCTCGTTCTGAAATGGACGAACTGGAATTCGCTGGCCATTAACGGCGTTCGCTCCTGCTTTGGGGCTGTCGTGATCGGTCTGTTCATGCTTATTACCCACCATCGCCTGCGCCTGAACAAATCGGTGTTTGCGGGGGCGGTGGCGTACATGTTCATGACAACGCTCTTTGTTCTTTCGAACAAAATGACGGCTGCGGGCAACGCGATTGTCCTGCAGTTTTCCTGCCCGATCTGGATCGTCCTGCTGAACCTTATCCTGTTTCATCGAAAGCCGGATCGAAGACAGATCATCGCCCTGACGCTCATTGTGATCGGCATTGTCTGCTTCTTCCTGGATTCGCTGCAGTCCGGCAGCTGGGCCGGCGATCTGATCGCGATCCTTTCCGGATTATTCTACGCGATTCTGTTCATGCTGAACAGCTTTAAAAACGGCGATGCCCTCTCGTCCATTTTCCTTGGCCAGATCGGTACCGTGATCTGCATGGCTCCGTTTGCTTACGGCTGTTCCATGACGCCTTCCAATCTGTTTGCGATTTTCTGGCTCGGTACTTTCCAGGTCGGCTTCGCCTATGTATTCTTCGCTTTAGGAACCGGCCTGATCAGCGCGCTCAACGCGTCTCTGGTCAACGCGATCGAACCGGTACTCAATCCGACGCTCGTTGCTCTGGCCGGCTACGAATCGCTCAGCGGCTTATCGCTTGCTGGCGCGGCCATCGTCATCTGCAGCGTCATCTGGAATTCTCTGCCCGCGTCCGCGCGCAGACACCTGCAGGCAAAAACGGCCTGAGCGTGACGTTATCCTTTCCAAACGATTTGGATCCAAATCAAAAGGGTCTGTATTCGACAAAGGTCCCCCTTTTCTCGAACACAGACCCTTATTTTATTTTTCCACGACATCCGGATGGACGCTCATCATGACCAGCGCACAAAGCAGAAGGGCGCAGGAAATCCAGATCGTCTTTAAGCCAAACTGCAGGCAGAACACTCTGCCCAGCCCGGCACCGAGAACGAACAGACCGATAATGAGGAAATAACTGAAGGCTTTTTCAAACAGGCCTGAATTGTTACTGTGAATGGCGCTGATCAGAGAATCCGTACCGCCGCGCAAATTGCCGATACACATGGTTGAAGCGAAGGGAATGCCATGAAACTTGCGAAACGTCTGCACCTGCATGGCGCAGGAAAAGGAAACGAGCGCGTTGGCCAGCGAATCGGCTTCAATAAACGGTACGCCCAGAAGCAGGACGATCATAAGTACAGTAATCATCTGCCGCCAGTGAAAGCGGGCGTGCAAAAAGTGCAGATGAATCAGCTGCGCCGCTGCGATTCCTCCGCAAAAGGCCAGAACGGGAAACAGATATTTTAAAAACGCCATCCAGTCCCCTTCAAACAGCCGCGCGCTCATCAGGACCAGATTTCCCGTCATCGCGTTGGCGAAAACTTTTCCGCGCTCAAAATACGTATACGCATCCTGAAGTCCTCCGGAAAGCGTTAAAAATGCCACTGTCCAAAGGGATTCCGACATCTGTTTCTGTGATGTTTTCAGTTTCAATTTGTTCGCCTCGTCTTTACCCATTCCTGCCCGCACAAAGCCAATACGATGTTTGCGGGCGATTTTGCCTGAAAAACGAATCGATCCGTTTATTCGCTTCGATTTGTTTTCTTTTTCCCTGTAACTATAAAAGGCTTCAAAAGACAAACCTATTGAGATACCTGTCCTTATCCGAAGACAGCGTTTTCAGCAATGCAATGCGATACCGGACTCTCCCGTTTTCGGTGATCTTTTTCTATCTGCGTCTTCTGAAAACTCTGCTTTTTTGACGGCTTTGGATCTTCTTCGAGGTCGAATCCGACGGAAAAAGTCGACTTTCCATTTTCATCGTCTGTCTCGTTTTTCGTATGAACAGACAGGAGGTGAGACCATGCGCGATCTTTGCCGGCTGCTGCTGTCTCTGGCGATGGAACGGGAAATCACCGACATTCATTTAGAGCGCAAAGGAAAAGGACTTCACCTCTTCTTTCGAACGGACAAAGGGCTTGAAGAACTGGATCAGGACATTTTCCCGCCGGAGTTTCTGGAGTATCTGAAGTTCCTTTCCGGCATGGATCTTTGCCAGCCCAATGAACCGCAGTCCGGCGAATTTACGATGACGGTTTACGGAAAGAAAGCGCAATGCCGCTTTTCTCTGCTTCACGCTCAGGATACGCAAACCGGGGTAATCCGTCTTCTCCATTCGGCCAGACACTTTGCGCTTGAAGATCTCAGCTCCTGCAAGGAAGCAGCAAAACGTCTTGAGCGCTTTACGCAGACCGATCGGGGTCTGATCATTTCCTGCGGTCCTACCGGATCGGGAAAATCGACGACCATTCACGCGCTGCTCCACCGCATTCTCGAAAAGCGGCCGCTGAAAATCGTGACGATGGAAGATCCGATCGAAATTCAGGAGCCGGACATGCTGCAGATTCAGATCAATCCAGGCCGAGGCGTTACGTACCAGCGCACCCTCGAAGAACTGCTCCGCCAAAATCTGGATGTTCTTTTCATCGGCGAATGCCGTTCGGAAATCGCTGCGAAAATGACCGTTCGCGCTTCCCTCACCGGCCATGTCGTCTATACGACTCTGCACTGCGGCAGCGGCCTGGAATGCCTTTTGCGCCTGCTCGATCTCGGTGCAGACGAGCAGGATCTGCGCAGTGTACTGAAAGGAATTTTTGTCTGCCGCCTTTTACGAAACGGCGATCAGAAGGAGTGTGTTTATGAAATCTGGAATGAGGAAGACGTCCATCGCCTCTTCGAAGAAAAAGAAAACGCCCGTCCGGGACTTTCTTTTGAAGCCTGTCTTCGCCCCGAAGGGGATGCCGGTTCTGGATGAAAAGGAAATGGATCTGTTTTGCCTGCTGCTCAAAAGCGGGCTGACGTTTCCCGATGCCCTGTCTCTTTCGTTTCAATCCCATGCAGAAATTGAAAAACGGCTTGAACAGGGTATTCCGTTTTCGCAGATCGTCCGTTCACAAAAAGAGCGGAACATGAAGCAGCTTGGTGTTCTGATGGAAATCTTCGATCTTTCCCTGGCGCTCGAATTTCACGAACAGCTGCGCAAAGCGCGAAAAACGCTGCATGGAACGCTCCTGAAAAAAAGCGGCTACCCACTCTTTCTCATGGCGTTTGCGAGCGGTCTGGTCTGTTTTTTTGCCGACAGCATTCTTCCCTCCCTGCTTGGCGAAGGCGGGTCCTCTTACCTTTCCTTGCTGAATCTGCTGAAGCTGGTTTCCCTGCTGTTCTGGATCGCCGTTTTCATCGGTGTCGTTGCCGTCGGCTGGATGATCACGTTTCCGCAGGCGGCTTCCCGGATTTCGCCGCTTCTGTTTTCCATTCCCCTTTTAAAGACGTTTTCGTCCATGGAATGCGCCGTCGTCTTTGAATGCGTCCAGAAAGCATCCTTGTCCACAAGGCAGGCCAGCCGTCTAATTCAGGAATCGGGCTGTTTTCCTTTCGCGCAGATTTTATGGCAAAGCTGGATTCGAGAGATTGAAGCGGGAAAAAGTCTGGAAGCGTGCATACGCAGGGAAAGACGGCTGGAAGATCGGTTTATCCGCTTTTTTGAAATTGGTCTGGAAACAAGCCGTATGGAAGAGATGATGCAGGCGTATCAGCAGGGTCGTCTGCTGCTTTTTGAAAAGCAGCTCAGTCAGTTCAGCCGTTATCTTCTCTATGCGGCCTATGGCTTTGTCGGGATTCTGGCAATCAGCGTCTATCAGATCATGCTGGAGCCGTTAAGCATGCTGGAAGGGATATAGATCCGTTACAGGAAGATATTCGGGTCTTCCATACATAGATGCATCCTGTATGAAGCAGACTGCGCATGACTGGATCGCTTTGAACAAATCCTAAGGCAAAAGCGAACGCCAAGCCGGAATCAAACGCAAAAGAAAAAGTCCGCAGAGCAGGCTCTTCAAAATCAAATCAGATCAGGTTGTACATCAGATACGGGTTATGCGTTTTTTCCTGTTCGAGCGTGGTCGATGGACCATGACCCGGATAGACGACATAATCCTTTTTCAGCGATTTGAGAAAGTTCAGCGAATCGCGCATCTGGCTGACGGATCCGCCGGGCAGATCGGTACGGCCGATGGAGCCTTCAAACAGGACATCGCCGGTAAACAGGTTATCTCCGATTTCGAGAATCGTACTGCCGATCGAATGACCTGGCGCATAATACGCCGTAACGCCGAAGGTACCGATCAGATTCTGACCTTCTTTGTAGGCAACCGGTTTCGCCTGAAGCGTCAGATGCGGAATGCCGACAAACGAAGCGGAAGCATTCTTTTCCGGCTGGGACAGAAAGTCGAGTTCGGCCGGATTGACGTACACATCGACGTTGAACTCTTCAAGCAGCGTATCGATCGCGCCGATATGATCAAAATGAGCATGTGTCAGACAGATGGCATCCACTTTCACATTCAGCGCGCGAACCATCATGGCGATTTCGCGGCCTTCATCACCCGGATCGATGATCAAAGCGTGTCCATGATCGGAAACAATATAGCAGTTGGCCTGTACGGGACCAACGGGTTTGCAGATTACTTCCATAACTGTACCTCCCTGGAATTTTTCCTTCTTCATCATATGCTTTTTCACCTGCAAAGCTTAAACGGATGCCGCAAAAGCGAAAAAACGGCTACAAAAAAGGATGCCGCTTGGGCATCCGTCTGTGCAATGGACACGGCGCGGGAAAAGGATTCCCGGATGAAGATCCAGTGCGATTACTTCTTTTCTTTGTGCTCAGTCATTTTGTTGCATTTCGGGCAGTATTTCTTGATGGTCATACGTTCCGGATGCTTTTTCTTGTTACGGGTACCGATGTAGTTTTCATCGCCGCAAACCGCGCACTTGAAAGTGATACGATCTCTCACGCTGTTTCCTCCTTACATTCCTGCCGATTATAGCACAGAAAATTGAGACGAACAATAATTCCTGAAACAGCCCCGATGGGCGCGCCAGAGCGGCAATCCCATCGGGGCTGTCAGTTGATTCAAATTAATTTATTGGGTTTGCTGAACCCGTCTACTGCGCCGCCGAATCGCCGCTCTGTACGCGGTTTTCCGGATACAGGTTGAAGTATTCCTGCAGGACCGGACCTACGACGTTATTGGCGCAGATGTTGGCTGAAAGCGACTGGCTGTTGATCGAAGACGTCGGTGCCAAGCACGCAAAGGCGACGCTCGGTTTTTCCACAGGTCCATAACCGACCAGGTTGGCCGTGGTCCATTCGCCGACTTCGGCTGTTCCTGTTTTCGCCGCCATGTTCTCATCAAGATTTTTAAGCGGCTTGAAGCAGTTCTCATCCGCGACGCAGGCCTGGAAGCCTTCCTGAACGCGCTTGAGATGGCTGGCGTTCTTTTCGTCGAGTTCGTTTTTCAGAACGACTTCGTTCAGATCGAAAATTTCGTCGCCGCCCACTTCCTTGGAGTACTGGTAAAAGCGCGGCTGGAACAGTTTGCCGTCTGCGGCGATTACCCCCGCATACTGCATCAGCTGCAGAGGAGTATACGTATCGAGCTGACCGATCGCGTAGTTGATGACCATGTTGGGTGTATTGTTTCCCGCTGCGAAGACGGTCACTTCATTGGGAACATCGAGACCGGTCATATTGCCCAGTCCAAACTGCGAATAGTAATTGCGCATCTTGTTGAGCGTTCCAGGAACATCGACGATATTGAGGGCTTCGCCCGGTACATAGTTATACCCGCCAAGACGCATCGCGATCTGGAACATGTAAACGTTGGACGAAACCGAAAGCGCCTGCACATCGTTTACCGGACCGTGTTCGGTGTAGGAGCCGAAATTCTGTCCGCCGATGTTCATGACTTCATCGACAATGACTTCGCCTTCCTGCACAACGCCTTCGGACTGTCCCATGTACACCGTAGCGCCTTTTACGCAGCTGCCCGGGTTGATCAGCTGGGTATAGTTGCCGGACGCGTAATAGGAAAGCTGCCGGGTTTCCGGATCCATCTGATAGCCGGAAAGGGCCAGCACATCCCCGGTCTGTGGGTTTTCCATGCACATGAACAGCGTGTAGAAGTTTTCACGGTTTTTCGTTCCGCCGTACGCCTGCAAAACGGATTTCAACGTTTCATCGAGCTTGAGCTGCAAGTCGATATCTACAGACAGATAAAGATCATGCCCCTTCTTTGCCGGCTGGAGAATCTGCTTATGCGCAAGACCGTTGGAGTCGTAGGTGATTTTGGCGATTTCATCGGTACCGCTGAGCAGATCGTTGTACTGCAGTTCCAGACCGGATTTGCCGACCTGGGCATTGTACTGATAGCCCTTAGCCAGATATTCGTCCGCCAGCGAGTCTGGAAGACCTTCGGTGGACGTCGATACGGATCCGAGAACATCACTGAGCGATTCGCCGTACGGATATTCGCGTTTCCAGCCGCCAAAGTCGATGTCAAAGCCGGGAAACTCGCTTTTGTGTTCAACGAGATAGGCGCATTCTTCATCGTCCGCGTCTTCGGCAATGACTGCCGACTGACCGGTCGACGAACTCTGGGCCATACGGTTATAAATGGCTGCGGCCTTCAGAGCACGCGCGTCAGCCTGATCGATGGTTTCCTGCGTCATGGCACCTAACTGAATCTGCCGAAGCTGACTGGATGTCATTTCTCCCGCATCGTACGTTGCTCTCTGTTCTTCATTGAGCAGATCAAGACCGTCGTAATGCGGATCTTCGGGATCGAGGAGCGTTGTGTACTGCAGGTACGCGTCCTTGATTTCCGCATTGGTGAAGTCGTCCATCTCAATATGGAACACTTCGCCCATACGGTCGGCGTAAATCATCATATCGGTATACGTAGCGTTCTGCGGTGTCGTATAGACGATATTTTTACAGGCAACCGTTTTGGCGAGCACACGTCCTTTGGCATCGTAAATCTGACCGCGCGGTGCGGAACTGTACTGTTTAATGGACGTATAGTCATCCTGCTTTTCGAGATAGGAATTGTGATGAATCGCCTGGATATCCACCAGACGCACAAACAGACTCAAAAACAGAGCCACAATGACGATGGATAAAACCAGAATTCGATTGGAGACCAGTCGGCTGATCCGGCTGCTTTTTTCTTTGGATTTTGAGCTTCTGCGTTTTCTCATTTTTTCCTCCTTTCCAGTGGGTGCGAACCAAAAGGCAATCGGCATGGAATGCCGGCTTTTCAATTCACTTGGATTTATCGGACAGGATCCTCAATCCGGATCCTTTTTCGCTTATATATTTCTTATTTTATTTTTCGCTTATTCGAAAATTTTGCGTCGTCCATGTTCCAGTCTGAACATTTGGATTTTTACTTTACTCCGTTCTTCTTAAACGGGAATAAAAAGCCGTCTGCATAAACTGGAGCGGGTTTCGCGCTTCTCATTATAGCAGAATCGATTTGTGAAATATACGTATTATTTAACTATTTGCGCTTATCGGTTCGCGCCGAATACCCACAAATTTAAAGCATTTTTGCACCAGCGAAAAGCCAGAGAAAAAGAGGGAAACCGGACGTCTTCGGTCTTCCTCTTTCGTGTGCATTAAAAGAACAAGGGAAATAAAACAGGGTTCTATTCGATTGGCTTCTGGTAGAAGCTGCCGTAAAACGATACGGTTCGATAGACGTTGATCAGACAGTGCGGATCCGCCTTGATCAGTGCACGGGTCAGCTCCGGCAGTTCAAAAGAAGAAACAACGGATTCACAGATGTAGTACGTTTCACCTTTGTACGCGCCCTTGCATTCGATGATGGACATACCGTGACGAACTGTTTCCATAAACGCGTCGACAACCGGTTTTGGGTCCTTGCACGTAATCTGCAGGGTCATGCGCTGATAGCGTTTGTACATCTTGTTGATGACGGTCGTGGACAAAAACTGGAAGATGATGGAATACGCGCAGTAAATCCAGCCAAAGGAGAAACCGTAGGCGATATACATCGCGACGTTGAAATAGAACACGATGTTAAAGATCGAACGGTGAATCTTGTTGGATACGTACTGGGCGATAAAGTCGGTACCGCCGGTCGAGCCGCCGGAACTTAACGCCAGAGAAATCGAGAAGCCCCAGAGAATGCCGCCAAACAGCAGGTTCATCATGATGTCGTAAAATAACGGTTCAAAGCTGAAAATTTCCAGGAACATGGAAACCAGAACAAACTGAATGGCCGAAAGGAGAACAAAGCGCTTGGAAATGGCGCGCACGCAAAACGCGGCGACTGGGACGTTCAGGAGGATAATGAGTAAAGAGACCGGCAGATTCATCCCGCCAAGCGAGGCGACACGGCTGATAAACAGCGCAATACCGGTAAAGCCGCCGGAAATCAGGTTGCAGGGATCCATGAAAACCTGCATGACATACGTCTGCAGCAGCGCAGAGAGAATGATTTTGATCAGGGAAAACAGAAAGCTCAGCGTTCGGTTGCGGCCAAGATTCTGTTCAAATTCTTCGATCAGATGATACATGTCAGCCTCCTTGATATTGATTTGAAACCGCTGCCGCCAGATTTTGAAGCTCTGGTGCAGACCGGGCTTCATGCATTATAAGACAAAGTTTTCTTTTTGGAACAATCGAAGCGAAAAGAGCTTCCTCTTGCCAAGAATTCCAGCAAATCCGCAAAAAACAAATCCAGAAAGAATCCCCTGCTCACTTTCGTCCTTCTGAAATTTCCAGGTTAAAAAACACGCGGGGAAAAGATCACGATTTTGGGGGATTACTAGTAATTGGAAACGAGGCAATTTCCGGCGTTTTGCTTCTTCATGCTAAGAAATCAGGAATTCAGATTTACGGTTGACCCTCGGAAAGATCTTTGATAATATGAACGAGCATTAACCAAGCCGTTAACAAATGATTCACACAAATGGTTCCGTAGCCAAGTGGCTAAGGCAACAGACTGCAACTCTGTGATCGTCGGTTCAACTCCGACCGGAACCTCCATTTTTATTGCACGGGATCGTGGCGGAACCGGTAGACGCAACGGACTTAAAATCCGTCGAGCTTTGCTCGTGAGGGTTCAAGTCCCTCCGTTCCCACCATTTGATACAAAAGCTGAACACGGATACCTTTGTTGTAGAAGTTTCAAGCTTAGTTTTAATTCACACATTCGCCTTTAAGCGAAACTAAAAAACGCCCTCAGCTCGAAAGCTGAGGGTTTTATTTTGTCGAGTCACTCGATGAACTGTTTCGCATTTTGTCGAGCCCTGTCGACACTGTCGACAAGCTACATCGACACTGTCGACAAGCTACATCGACACTGTCGACACACATAAAAAGGCCCCAATCTGGGACCTTTTTACACGTGCAAGTCCCGTAGGATTCCTTGCCGTTCTTAGTGAAGTCAGTATAGCACTAATACTTGATTTCCTGCCCTTCGCAGTACCATCCGGCCTTCGTGGCGGCATCGTGTTCCTTCAGGCTAGCCGTTAGTAAGTGCTCACCGCTGTACGGATTGTACATGCGATAGATCGGCCTGGATCCGCCCGACACGAAAGCCTGCCCTTCATCCTTCCAGCCGATGGAAAGCAGTCGCTTCTTCTCGACTGGATCCGCTGTGAACAGGTGCGTCTTCCCGGAATAAAGCCGCCAGACCGGCGCTCCATCGGCCGGGGCTACCCAGCCAATGCCTTCATACTTCCAGCCTAGATCTGCCAGATACTGGGCTTCTTTGTGGCTCTGTGTATATAGATGGTCCGCTCCGGAATACATCCGGTATACAGATCCGGCCGCAGCTTCCGGAATCTTGACCGGCTCTTTCTTCGGCGCTGGTGCATCGGCTTTCATGAACTGAGTAACCTTATCCAGGAACGTACTCCAGGAGTACGGGCGACCGGATCTGAGCAGGCGCGGGCAGTCTTTCGCCATCCATTGCGCGTGCTGGAATACGTTGTGCTGCGCAGATCCTCCGATCTGCTTGAGCAGGTATGCGGTCAGCTCTGCCGCTCTGTCATGAGCTTTCTTGATGTCACCGCACTCACAAACTTCAATGGCAATCGTCTTGCGGTTACCAGCCCCTAGCGCGCCATCACCGGCGTGCCACGCGTTTTCAGTGATCGGAAGCAGCTGAAAGCAGTTGATATCATCAATCACAAAGTGATAACTGGTTGTCGAGTTGAAACCGCCGTTTTGTGTCATGTACAGCATGTGATTTTTGGCCGATGCGCTGGATCCGGTATTGTGGATCGTCACGCCTGTTGGATCCATCGGGTAGCCAGGGCGAGCGGGCGTACCTGCCGGGATGTAGGATTTTGTGATTTCTACCATTTCATTTCCTCCATATAAAAGCGGAGCAAATTGCATAATCTGCAAATTACTCCGCCATGCTTTTATCCTGTTGTTTTCTCCAGATCGTCGATCCGGTGATTGGCCACCCGGATCTTTTCGTCTTGGACTTTCTGACCTTCCTCGAGATGGTATACTCGCTCGATCAGCTGGTTATGCTTGTCCTGCTTCTTTTCGAGAACATCCAATCGGTATTTCATCAGAGCCGAAGTCTTGGAATTGGCGATCAGGTTCACCACGATCGAAGCGATAGCGGGGATGCTGGCGGCAATGATAGCCGAAGTGATCACCGGATCCATCATTCCGTTACCTCGTCTTTCACCTCTGGCAGGCCCGCAATGGAAGTGAGAACTGAGCAAATTCCAGCCATCAGCGTGATGGACACGATATTGAGCCAGTCCACTTCCATCAGCCCGATTGTTCCAGTTCCGAGAACGGCAAGAGCAGCCTGAGCCATTGTTTTGACGGCGCGCACGCCTGCGGCTTTAATCCAAATTTTTGTCATAATCTTTTCCCTCTCTTTCTTACTATCCACGCATTGCACAGCTGACCGTAATACGCTCTGGAATTGGCCCTACCTCAACTACACTGATGTAGCCATCGTTGTTGCCTAATGTGTAGATCGAGCTCACGCCCTCCTGAAGAGGACTGGTAATAGGATCGTCGCCCTGTCCAAAAAGAATCCTCACTCCATTTGTTGTTACAGTTTTGACGACAAAGAACGTCGCGTATTTCATGCCAAGTTTTGAGCGAATGTTTTGTGTCACCACGGGTTGCGCTCCGTCATTTCGAAATGTAATCGGCACATCACCTTCGTACTCCGCATAAATAGAGATCTGATATTCCGAATATCCGCCGTATAACGTGCCTGTGCTAGGGCCATACATATTTGCTATGTCGAAATGGTTAAATCCAATCGCCTCATTTTTGACATATTTGCTCGCCGCTTCTTCTTTCGCCAGATATGTATCTGCCGCATCCGTTTTGGCTAGATATGTATTGGCCGCATCTGCTCCGGATAAGTAATCCGCCGCTTCCAGCTGGCTTACCTTCGCACTGAGCTGATTCAGCAAATCGTACTTTGGGTCTGTCTCCTCGATCGTGTCCGGCTCGAAGAAGTCGCCGATCTGGACTGTCATGGGCGAAAGGTGCCAGTGTTTGGAATCGCCATCGGATCCGCAGAGCTGGATCTGGCAATCACCTGGCGCAACGGCAAGACTCGCCGGAATGGTAAAGACGATTTCCAGCTTGCCGTCCTTGTCGCTTACGCTGTCTGGAAGCACGCTTCCGCGCTGAAGGTTGACGTTTTCGTATTGCATTTCCCATGCGATCGAATTCAGGTTGATGCCCTTCGGAAGTTCATCCACGTCTTTCTCAAGCAGGAAGCGGATTGTTCTAGTTGCATTGTCGCCTGCTACGCCAACGACAGGCTTTTTATCTGAGCTGTCTGCGCTAACAACTTGTTTCGATTTAAAATCAGCTTGTAAAATTGTCATTTCATTCTCCTTTCATTAGAAAACCCGCCGATGAAGGCGGGCTTTTTTTAATACAAGTCATCACGGATAAAAAGCATACTCACCGTAATCGACTTTCCAGATTGAGTGTTTCCCCAGCATTGTATAGTCGTTGTGCTGAATGACTCTACATAAAAATGGCTAACGAATCCGTTTGTAGCGACATTAACTGCCGCCAACGGCAGATATCCAGAAGGCAGTGTCATGGGAACTTGAACAAGCTGATCAACGGCTGTGCTTGAGCATGTGGCGGTAAAGTCACGCTTAATGATAGCCTGCTTCAAATCGCCATAAAGCTTTTTCCACGATACAGACCAGGCAGCCTTACTGGTTAAGTAATCAATGTGGCCATGATAGGCTTCCATGTTATTCGTAAGCACGATCATTTCGCCCCAGTCTGATGTATACCCATTGTTTTGAGCAAAGGCGACCCCTTTTAACCATGCCTCTGCACCTGTTGGTGACCATGACGCCTGCGCTTTTACCTTGAAGTTGAAAACATCGTATCCGCTGTCCTGTTTAGTCAGCAGGCGGCTCATAAAGGTTGAAAGAGCCGTTGAACTACCGTTATACGCATACTTATGAGCATAAATGCTCTCTGTTTGTATGGCGTCGATTTCCTCTTTCAATACTCGCCCTTGATTTGCGGCCAGCGCGCTTGTCGTGCTCGTACTGGTCAAGTTGTTTACCACTGTCGGACTTGTTCCGTTCGATCCGTTCCGGTTCTTCAGGTAAAAGTAAGTTGTCGTTCCATCTGTTTTCGCGACAGCCACTTGAGTATGCAGGTAGTACCCGGCGGTAGGTGTAGGTAACGTCGTACTCCAGCTAGAAGAGCTTTGAGACGGCGTGGATGAGCTTGAGGATTGGTAGTACTTGACGGTTACAGAACTAATCCCGGTCCCGCTGGCCCGGCGTCTCCCTTGAGACCTCGCGGGCCTCGCGGTCCATCTTTTCCGTCTTTCCCATCAGCACCATCCGCTCCATCTTGGATCAGTGTCGTATGATCACCGTTTTTATCTGTGATTTTCAGTGTCGATGTCTTACCCGACTTGCTAAGGCTAACAGTTGGAGAAAAGCCGTCTTTTCCATTGTAGATGGTGGACTGCTGCACTTTTCCGCCAGACGCCGTCTCAAAAAGGATATTGCCGTCCGCAGTCTCTTTCTGACTGACCTTTGGAGTATACACAGACGTAAGCGTGATTGAGCTCGATCCGCGAATGACAGAGTCTTTCACAGCTCTACAGCTCAGGACAACCGCGCCAGTGACGTCGGATCCGTCAATCGTGATGGACGCCCCGTCTACCCTTGGATCGGTTGTTGGAATGTCGCTTCCTTTGAATGTCCAGATCAGCCGGAAATCATCGGTGGCATTGATCCCATTTCGCCGTACGGATGCTGTAAAGGTATGACTCCCTTGACCATCTTCAAATACAGTCCCCCGTGTGGAAGAGATTGCCAGATCATAAACTTCTTCAGCTGCCGCCATGCTTTGTGCTGTAGATGTGATCTGCGGGCTTATCTGCGATTTCAGAGTGGTGAAGTTGTCAAATTTTGAAGACGACCGCCACGGCTCGCAAAGATCGATTTTCTGCTCGATAATGCGGCACTGCAGATAAATTGGCGGGTCATACTGAGAATCTTCGACGGTCACCCAGTCGCCAACGTTGCCTGGCATGTAGCCTGTCAGCTGATAGCTGACCTTTGGCACACAAGCATTCTGCAGCTCTTTAAGGGCCTTTTCGTAAAGTGACCCCTGATCATCAGCGTCTGGAACATCCATGTAGCGAACGATGTATCCGTCCTTGAATGCCCCGGCATCGTTTTTGGCCAGAGATGCGGGGAAACGGTCTCGTGCTTCTGGGCATCGAATATCCTCGTTAATGATCAGATAGGATCCCTTGTCATCACGACGCCATACGCCAAAACCGGACAGGGTCAGGATACGATCCGCCTCCGGACTCATTACCGGACCCTGTTTGCTGTACGTCTGATGGGAAGAAGGAAGAGACGGGCGACGGGCTGAACAGGTATACACGCCCTCAGGCATCGTAACTACGCGCCCATCTCTCTCCGTGTAGACGACATTAATGCGTGTCTCTACCCAGTCCTCCTGCCCTGAAATATGGATAGTTTCCACACGACGGGTTTCCACTTTCTGATCGTCTCGAGCAATAACCGTCCGCAGTGTACGTACTGCCCCATTCGCATACGTCCAGGTCTCGGTGGTTTCTTCAACCGTTCCAGAAGAATTTTTGCCCCGCGGCCGAATGGCGGTATAGAAATTGCTGATGTCGACCGTCTTTTTGATTCCTGTGGTCGCCGATCCATAGCGAATGATTTCGCTGGTGCGATCCTGACCCATTCCCTGCTTGTCGCCCGCCGGATAAAACACAAGATTAATCTTGTCGAGCTGATAGGTCGGCTTCAGATGGATCTCAAAGCTTGCTTCCGCATCATAGGCTTCAGCAAGGGCATAGATCCGGTGAAGGATAGAGTCCCGGCTGTCGAAGTGCAGCCTTCGCTTTTCCCCGGCAAGCCGTGAGTCGTCAATCGTTAGCACGTCCCGTTCAAAGCCGAGATAAGCCAGGTATCCGCTGATGGACATGTCGTCCGGAACTTCGGAATTGTCCACCTCTTCATTCGTCAGTTCAAGTGTGAGTCCCCATGCTTCTACGGAGATGAGATCTTCATCTCGCTCGACCTGAACGATCGTCAGATAGTAGTCCTTGCTTCCAGAAAGTGAACTGTCAGACGTCAGATCTGCACGGAAGGCGATTTTACAGCCTTCTGCAATGAGTTCCGCATTTTCTTCATCTGAAGCTACCGCAAAGTTCATCGTGTAGGCATCTCCAGCCAGATAAGTACTCAGTGTCGCTCTGGTATAGTGCATGCACTCGGGAACGTCATTATCCAGAAAGCGGAGCATATGATCGTATGGATCCAGGAGTGCAATTCTCATAGCCATGCCTCCCTGATGAATGCTTTAGCGCTGACTTTAGCGCTGTACCAGTCAGAAAGAATCAGGCTGACCGTGTGCGTTCCCGGAGGGATCAAGAACCACTTTGTTCCGATAACCTCCAGATCCGGTCGATAGGTTCCGTCTACATAGAACTTAGATGTAATACCGTCAATGGTCAGTCGCAGACCATTTGGTCCGGGAAAGAAAGTGTTTCGCGTATCAAACTCGCCTTTCACGTGCTTGGCGATAAGCATCAGGTTTCCAAAATACAAACGGGTTACACGATCCGGATTCACATACGGCATATGGCCGATGTAGATCCGGATTTTTTTGAGCGGTACAGACTCAAATCCAGAAACATCGCATCGTATCGTGTTCCCGTCGCTTCCCGGACGAACAATGACCGTATGGCCTTCTTTAGAGATAAGGAAAGACCCCGTTCCGCCCGCAAACGGATTCTGACCATTTGGCGTGAAGCGGAATGTCTTTCTGGTCTGCCCATTTACGTGAATCAGGCAGTCTGCCGCAAAGTCAGCTGAGCCTTTACTGAGCGTAAGGCGCGCGATCTGGCACTCAGATCCGTCCCGTTCGCCCAGACACTCGATGATCATTTCACCGATCTGGGCTGGGCCTCCGCACTCGAACCACGCAAGGCCACGGAATTCGAAGTCCATCACATCGCCATTCTGCGAAGTTTTCGGAACAGTGTATGTGTTCCATGAGTGACACCATCCGGATCTGGGATGGTCGCCGACACCAGCCGAATATCCGAGAGCGATCCAGTCCATGTTTTTGCGGTCTCCCCCATCCTGAGGGACGCGAATTCGCTGGAGCGTATGATGCGATTGAGCATCATTTCCTGCGGGAAAGTCGCCCCATCCCATGACCTGCTCGTCTCTTTCGCCGTACACGCGATCTGTCTCAGATCGGCTGCCAAACTCCATAGCGCCTTGCGCGGATGCCAGACCGACATATCCGCTCTCTCCGTACAGGTCTACTTCATAGCGGACAGGAACCTCTTCGGTTCCTTCATTGGTAATACGCAGCTGTTTCTGACAGGCAAGGCTGGTAGGTGAAAAATCTTCTACTTTTTCCAAGAGCGCGTATTTGCATGGATCCGCACAGTAGAACGTGATCGTATCTTTTGTGACGGCGGATACAGTGGCGATCCAGTACTTGTCCGGCTCATCCGTGAAGATGAGTCGCTTCTGTTCACCGGAAAGCAAGCCCTGCAATGCGTTATAGCGGGCGCCCTTCTTCCGGTTTACAGCTTCATGAATGCAGTACTTTGCTTTAAGGGTTTTCGGCTCATAGCGAGCGGATCGATATTGTGATCCGCGACGGCCAGGAATGTCCAGATCCGTTATGTTCCGTTTCTGGCTTTCGCGGCCTTGAATATCAAGAAGACAAAAGCCGGGAATCTCCCGGCTAAAGTCATGATCGTTAAAGATAAGGGTTGGATTGATCATTTATTACCCCCTACAAAAGCGAGCCGCCGGCCTCGGCGGCCATTCAGCTCTTCAATATCCTCTGCAATTTCCCCCACCAGGGCAGTTTTGTCGAGGTATACATTTCCAGACTTCATCAGCAGCGCTTCGAGCAGTTCAACGATGCGATCCCCTCGCGGATCTGCAGCACTGCGCATATATCCGGCTTCGATTGATTTATCCAGTTCTTTATAAAAGCCGGAAAGCGGAAGGACTGCCTCGGATCCGGCTTCTCCAACGATGTTTCCGCCTGTTCTTCCCGATACATCCGGGAAGAACGTTGCGCTTCGGAAAATGCCTCCAACAGCGTTTTTCGATGCTTCCTTTTTTGTCTGCGAAACTTCGACTTCCACCTTGTTGTGACCAGTAAGCCAGTCCCACACTCCAGAAACAAAGTTTTTAGCTTCTTCGAAAGGCTTACAGATTGCATTTTTGATATCGTCAAAGACCTTTTTTGCTTTTTTTAGGATATCGTCCCATGCGTCGGACAGTTTTTTCTTAACGCCGTCCCATCCGCCTTTCAGATTCGTTTTAATTTCGTTCCATTTATCTGTGATCGCTTTTTTGATCTTTCCAAACAGATCGGAGGCAAGCTGCTTAATGCCATCCCAGATTTGTGAGGCGAATGTCTTGATCCCGTTCCACAGCGCATCCCAGGCAGTGGAAAGATGTGAACAGAATCCGTCCCAGTCGCCGTTAAAGAGAGCGATAAATCCAGCTACAACCTCCTGAATCGCAGTAATGATCGGACTGATGAAGTCGTTAATGGCCTGCCATGCCGTGGTCCATGCGTTCTGGATGTCTGTCGAGGTGGCGCTCCAGTTAATGCCAAACCAGCCAAGAAAGGTTGAAATACAGCCTGTGATGGCTTCGATAATCAGAGAAATGAAATCACCGATGCCTTGCCATACGGTATCCACAATGGTCTGGATGCCAGCCCAGAAGCCATCCCAGTCGCCGGAAAACAATGCGGTAAAGGTGTCTACAATACCAAGAATTACTTCAAAAGCGGTTCCCAGCCCGAGGGAAATTCCTTCCCATGCGCCTTCAAAGACAGGCTGTAAAAAGTCGCAAAGCCCCTGCCATGTAGCCTGCATGACCTGTCCGAAGTTTTCAAAGTCGAAGCCAAGCGCATTGATCCGATCCGTTAGTCCCTGGAAGAAGCCCTGAAACTTACCGACGATATCTTCCCAGATACCGGTCATTTTATTTCTGAACTCCTCATTGCTCTGCCAGAGAGTAACGAAGGCAGCCACAAGCCCTGCAATTGCACCGACCACCAGGGCGATCGGTCCACCAATCGCAACGAATGCCGCTTTCAGTCCGGCAAGCCCTCCGCCAGCTGAAGTGAAAGCCTCGGCCAATGGTGCAAAGTAGCCAGTAAGTGTTGAAATTGCTCCCTGAACTCCAGTGAATGCCCCAAGGATAAGCTTTCCGATTTTCCATGTGGCGATCGCATGCGGAATTTTTTCCAGCACAGGAAGCAGCTGATCAAGGATGCCGGAGATCTCAGGAAATGATTCTTTTAATCCGTCAATAAATGCCTGGAGGCATTCGCGGGCCATCTTTTTGATTTCTGGCCAGTTGTTCCGGATCCAAGACACAGCAGCACCCAAAAACTCAGCCATTGCCACCGCCATATCCGGGATGGACTCCAGAAACGTCCGGATAAACTCTCCGGATCCATCCAGTGCGCTTTCACGCATTCGCCCAGCCATATCTCCCAGTCCTGTTGCGATAAGGGAAGGCAGCTGAGAGACAAATCGTCCGATCATCGGCAAACAGTTGTCAAAGAGGAAAATGTTAATCGCTTCAATAAGACCGTGCATTGCCTCAAAGGCCTCGTCATTCTGCCCGTTAGCAAGATAACCAAGAACATTCGAGTATGCAGCTTTGACCATAGCCATTGACCCGGAAAATGTGGTTGCCGCCTCTTTTGCGGTTGTCCCCGTAATACCAAGTTCGCCCTGGATTACGTGAATCGCGCTATAGACATCATTCAAATTGGAAATGTCGTACTTGATTCCCGTGATTTTTTCTGCATCCGCCAGCAGCCTCTGCATTTCCTGCTGAGTACCGCCGTATCCGAGCTTCAAGTTGTCTAACCATTTATACCCCCATTTTCATGGTATTTAAAAACAGCCTCTCGGCTATCAGGGATTAGACTATATCTTCATCTTTTACTTTCTCGAATCTCCAGCCTTTTTTGTCATGAGCATTTGGATTACTTCTGACCTTTGGAGAATGTTTTTGATATGTTTTACCGTAAACAATTTCCGAGTCAGAGCATCCAAAATATTCGGCTGCCTGCTGTCTTGATTCGAAGAGAATTTCTTGCCCATCTGTATGGACGGCTTTAACCGGTCGTCTTTTATTTTTGATTCTCGAATGATAGCCATAAGCAAGGCAATTTTCAGAAGGTGTGACCCAGCGCAGATTTGAAACATCATTATTCGATCTGTTTCCGTCTATGTGGTCCACCCACGCCTTTGATTCATGCGGCTTTTCAATAAATGCCTCTGCAACAAGCCGATGAACGTGTTTGCTTATAGTGATACGACAGTACCCACCGTTTTTGCTTAGAACCATGATTTGTCCTGTCGAGTCCTTTCTAACCCTGCCTTTGTTGCTGACGGAATATCCGGGCAAATCTTTAATTGGTCTGAATTCTTCCACTAGAAATCCTCCTGTTAGTAAAAGTGTCTTGCGCTTCCAGCTTCGTATCAATAGAAGCCGTACTGAGTAACTAACTCATAGTCGTTACACTTTCTATATACCTATCATAGCACAATTTCAGCTATCTAACAGGAATAATTGGTATATAGCTTAGCACGGGATTGTCATGCCTTTCGGTTTAGATTTCCCCGTTAGCAGGCACAAAGCCCACACCCTTGATAAGGTTCACAAGAAATCACTATGCCATCACTGGCATAGCGGACATTAAGTTTATCGTATAGTTCTGTTTCGCAAACCCCTGATATGCGTCCTGGATCGACTCCATATCCGTGCCCATTTTGCTGGCATTATCGGACATGTCACGCAGCGCCCTGTTCGCAACCTCAGCAGCTTTAGCTGTGTCATTGCCGGTCGACGCGATCAGGCTGGCTGCGAAAGAAGTCGCCTGTTCCATATACTCGTTAGCGGAAAGTCCGCATTCGGCGTAGGCCTGCGCGGCGTAGTTTTTCATGGTATCCGCCGAGCCCTTGAACAGCGTTTCAATGCCTCCCATCGACTGCTGGAGCGCCGCACCCTCGTTGAGAGCCATGGAAATGGAGTCTTTCAGCGCCTTGCCGATGCCGGCGGCGATAATCATTTTCTTGATTGTTCCGGCGATCGTGTTTCCTGCGTATGAACCCGCTTCCCTGGCTTCCGGATCCATTGCGCTTTTTATCCCGCCCTTAATGCCTTTCGCAGAAGGAACGATTTGGACATACGCCTTACCGAGTTCTGTTCCAGCCATTTAGCCGCCTCCTTTCATTGCTTTCTGCCTGGCAGCCATAAACTGCTCAATGGAATCAAATGGCATGATTTCATCATTTTTTTTGCTCCGCTCGCTGGATCCAGTGAGGATCTGCAGAATGGAGTCCGGGCGTCTGGTTCCCGGTTTGCACTTGGACCATAGAATCAGCGCCAAAAAGTCTGAGCATCGCGCCAGAAGGAGGGTGTCTGCAGAGCAAGGCTGTCCAGAAAGCTTTCTTTTTATTCTTGAGTCATCCCCCAAACCACACGCCAAAACAGCGACTGTCCGAAGCGGTATGCTGTGCAGATCGTATATGTGATACGTCTGCGCAAAATCGCACTTAAGACAGTCGCTGTCAGTTTTCAACATGCAGCTGAGGGCTAGGAGTTTTTTCCCGGCCCCTCCATGGTCATGATCTCGTGCTGAACTTTCAGCATGACAGAAGTCTTTACCCTGCCTGTTTCCGGATCTCTGGCGTGCTCTTTGAGTGCGGCAAACTGCTGATCACCGAGCAGTCGCTTCATAACTCGAACGGTCGCGGAAATATCTCCTGATTCCAATGACGCAAGATCTTCGATCAGTTCCCAGTCGTCATATACAGCCTCATCAATCTCGTAGTTGAAGCCGTCAGTTGTTGTTCCTTTAATCATTAGACTGCCGTACCTCCGATGTACTCATAGTGGGTCACGCCATTTGCGTCTGGTGTTGCAGTAATTTCCGTACCATACCCCAGCGGCGTAGAGTCAGAGTAGGTAATGTCATCAAGCGCCGACATCGTTCCAGATGGGATAACAACTCGCTTTGGTACGCCGTTTTTCAGCACCATATCAATAACATAGGATGCTTCTGCGGGCTGTTCGGATGTCGCTTTGACCGTGATTCCGTTTTCCAGAGTCCCCGAAACATTGGCGTCACCATAGATCAGTTTAAGAACCTCCACGTTCAGCGATTCGATCAGCGTGAGCTTGAACTTGTCGCTTTTACCCGTAAGGGAGCTCAGGACAGTGTCTCCGCCCCACGCCTTTGTCTCACTGGTTTCAATTTCACTTTGGTTAACCACGCCGTCCTCAGAGACGTAACCGAGGCATTTAAAGGCCTCATTGAGCTCTTCTGCTGCACTTTTCGGAAGAGTCGTGCCGGATGCCGCACGAAAAATCGCTCCGCCTACCTTTGGCTTACCCTGACTGACGTTACCGGCATTATTTCCAGTTGTGCTCATTTTTATTCCTCCGTTTCTCCAAACAGTACCAAGTCAAAAACAGCCTGGTATCTGTATCTTTTCGTTGCTTCATCTGTGTAGTTGTAGTCAGTATCCAGCTCTACGCGGGATACCTCATCACTTTCTACAAGCCTGCTCATAGCCTTTTTGACTCTCTCATTGAGACAGCAGGCATCATACAGGCTGGATCCATATGACTGAATGGCGAATGAGGCGGTACGAATGAAGCCATCCGTGCCGCCTACTCGCTCTATCAGTACGTAGCTTTCATCGTCCCGCATCGTCATGGACACCGGGACAGAAAGCGCCTTTTTAAGGTGATCAAGGACGATCAGTTCAGACATCATTTTCTTTTACCTCCGCCCTTCACTCCTCGAAGCAGAGCTTTATCGCTGGCTTTATCGCTGGTGATGATCGCCCGGCTCGGCATAACCTTGACTTCATAGTCTTTGCCAAAAGACTGCCGCGCAAAGGTTTCCAGCATGTCGGACATCTCCGCCGACTGCAACCACTGCCGGATGGCAGCGCTGTCCAGCTCAATCTCAAGCACATTCATAAGCTTCTACCGAGATCTTGCCATGCCAGCTCAGCGGGATGTTTTCTTCAATTCCCAGCTGTACAAAACCGATGGTGTGCCACTTTCTGCCGAAAAATTCGACTGTGGCGTCCTCCCATGCATGCTGGTCACCTTTAGGGATCGCCAACGTATAGCGGGCATGCTTTCCATACAGCGCGGTCGTCGTTTCTACATCCTCCGAGGATGCAGGCGCGACAAGGACGTTTTCAACTTTGACCGGCGTTTCCTCATAGATCGGGACACCAAACGGGTCCGATCCGGCCGCCTTTCGCTCATAGAGCGTCACACTCATGCCTTTAATCATCGTCATACATGGGCACCATCCGGATCCGCTGCCGGTTCAATCCGAGTCTGGCCAGCTCACTCTTCTTGATGAAAAGTCCGCCTCCTGGCACCAGGTACGTGCCAGATACCGAGTACCCCATGGCTGACTGAGACATCTGGGTCATCGGCTCACTGGTCGTGCTGGTGAGCAGTGTCCTGGACACCACATCAACCACAACCGACCGGAAGACTTCCTCATACAGTTCGCCGGATTCAATCATTGCTTCGAGATCCTGCCCTGACTTTTTGGCTTCCTGCCTGAGCGATGCGATCACAACGGGAATCAGAGCTTCAGCGCGCTTTCTCTCATCAATGGTGAGAGGCCGAAAGAGGCTTTCGACCTGCTCAACAGTTACAGACGGCGCCATTTTTAGGACGCAGCCACTTTGCTGGTGATCTTAGCGAACGCGTTTTTGTTCAGGAAGCCCCAGCCAATGTAGGCCTCAGCGCGCAGAACAATCTGATTCGACTGTTTCAGGTCACCCTGACCATCCGGATCGCCATACGGGATAATTTCAGTCTTGACTGAATCGGTGTAGCCCCAGCGGAATGCGTTCTGGAAGTCTCCCACATAGCACTCTGGATTCACGGCGTTGGCCGTTGTAGAAGCATTGTAGGAAACGGTGCTGTTTACATCCACGGTCATTCCATTAAAGGAATCGGGGCGGCTGCCAAACGCAAACTCCGGATACAGAACAACATTGGACGAAGATGTCTGCTTAAGTTTGCCCATGTTGGCGGCAAACTTCGGGGACATCGCCATG
The DNA here is from genome assembly GCF_948576815.1 of uncultured Allobaculum sp. Lineage (NCBI taxonomy): Bacteria > Bacillati > Bacillota > Erysipelotrichia > Erysipelotrichales > Erysipelotrichaceae > Allobaculum > uncultured Allobaculum sp. The sequence continues at coordinate 19,968 of NZ_CAPAEZ010000009.1, read as the reverse complement.
CCCGTTACTTCACAATCCAGAAGCTGGACGGCATCAACAGCAGACTGCAGGTCGTTAGCTGCATTAGTCGTTCCTGTAATTACGGAAGCCGTTGGAACCGCGCTGTCCAGGCAGTTGGCCCCGATGGCGGTAGAAGCCGTTTTCGTTCCCGGGTCAATGCCATGCATTGCCGAAATGTCCAGTGCGCGCGCCATTTTTTTGGCAAAGCCATCAATAAAGGCTTCAAGATACGGCAGCTGTTTTTCCTCAGCCATGTTGACGAACTCTTCTGTAAGGCGGTGCTGATAAACGAATTTCAGCGGCTTAATCGATACTTTGTCAAAAGCCGCATTGCCTGCCGGTTTGTTGGTGCCTTCTGCCACGATTGAGGCTTCTCCGTCCATAGAGAAGACAAAGCTGTCTGTTCCAGAGAACGGGATGGGCTTCTGCGCGCTCAGTTTGGCCAGGGCAGAGTGCCCCTGAACTTTATTAAAAAGCTCGTTCGTCTGATCCGAGTTAAAAAGCGATCCTGATGTTGTATGTACTACAGTTGTTTCTCCTGCCATAGTTTCTAATCTCCTTTAAGCATTGATTGAAGCGACTTAGCCAGGCTTGGCGCGGACGCGTTTTCCTTCGTGCTTCGGTGCGGATAAGGCTTTTTCGTAAGAGCAGAAATCTTTTCCGCTTTCTGTCTCCATTCTTTCTCGTCCTCGCCCGTCATGAACTCGATGGTTTCCGGATCCAGACCATATTCGGCGGCCAAGCGCGTTTTTACCGAGTCGGACTCGTATGTGGCTACCTTCGCCTGCAGTTCGCTGATTCTGCTGTCTTTTTCGCTAGCCGATCCGGTCAGAGCGGTGATTTTTGTCTCATACTCTTTGACCTTCTCGTCATAAGCTGAGGCCTTCGTCTTGAAGTCCTCGTAGTCTTTGAATTCATCCCTGACCGATGCTTTTGCACGCTCAATACGCTCTTTAATAGCCGCGTCAAACGCTTCCTGCGTCTCAATCGGTGTGAATGTATTTTCTTCTGCCATAGTTCCTCCTACCGGCTGTTTCCGCCGCCGTACGCGTATTTGAGGGTTAATAGCTGATCCTTTGTTTTTTCACCTTCTTGGTTGTGCTGCATCCCCAGTAAGCAAAGATGGCACTGTCCAGCAGCGCGATATCGATATCCTCCGACTGGCTCTGATAGCCAAAGCCGCCATTGGTCCCGATTGCGCGCTTCTCGCAGTGTGTGGCCGCCTGAGCAAGAGACGGCTGGCCAGAATGCGCGACATCTCCCGCCAGTCCACGGGTAAACAGCGTATTGGCCTCGATGACCTGCGCCACCGTCGGCAGAACCGCTTTTACGGAAACCCTGCAGTCTTTCATCTCTTCAACGAAAATCGACTGGCCGTTAGCGCCGTCAATGATGACTTTTTCCACATCTGCCTGCTGCAAAAAGTCGATCAGCCATCCGTTACCCTGACTGATCGGGCGACAATCGAGTGCTTCAACGAAAATCCGGCCATCATCCGTGCGAACGGCAACGGAAAGGGCAACATTCCGGTTATCCTTGCCGTACTTGATTCCAGCAAAAAGCCGACCTGTAAAGGCCGGCAGCTTGTCGCATTTTAGATGCTCCCATTCTGGCTCTGTGATCGCGGATGACTGACTGTATGTAAGCCAGACACCAAGTCGCTGGATGTTAAAGTCGATTTCTTCCTGGCTAAGCTCTCGGCGCACATTTCGCTCCGGGAGAGTCTGGCCAAGCGACGGGTTGGTTTCATACCAGAGATCCGTCTTCGTCCTGTCCTCGGCAATCTGTTCGATGGACCACTCGGCCCACATGGAATCTTCTGCCGATCCGGACAGACAAGCGTCTCTGTACTGTACAAAAACCGTCCCCTTTGAACTCTGCGTCGGGGGTGTTCCAAGCATGATCGCCTGCGGATTCTGACTGGACGAAATGGTGTACTCCAGTGCCGATCTGTGCGTATCGGTGTACTCCTGAGCCTCATCGACTACAAGCAGATCAAAGCCAAGGCCAAGACCGCCTACCTTCGTTCGGGTGCGGTACTTGATCACGCCTTTGGTTTCAATCATGGTAATACGCTCATTTCCAAGAGCGCTGTTTTTTATGTAGTCCTTCTTCTCCTCGTACCCCATGGCGTTCAGCAGATCCACCAGAGACTCAAACGATGCGTGAGACGTTGAGTTTTCATGAGCGGTATGCAAGATCTGTTCTCCTTTATGGAGCCCCCAGATTTCCCGCATATAGACATCTTCGGTCTTTCCGTTCCGTCGAGGAATCGAATAACCTACTGTCATATGCGTCCAGCACCCGTCATCATTGACCGCCATGATGTCTTTTAGCAGAAGGCTCTGCCACTCCATGGCGGTGCGCCCCGTCTGGCTGTAAAGTGCTACAGCTTCGTCCGAAAGCGATTTTTTGTAAGGCAAAACAAAGGATTTTGTAGGAGTCTGGCGGCCAATTCGTTTCTTTTCAGCTGCCATAAGACCTCCTCGAACCTTTTAACGCCGTGTCCAGGGCGATTATTGTTTAATCGGTGGCGGCCACAGCGGGATTTGAACCAGCATCTCCCTGATTAGCTATCAGGCGCTCTCCCATTTGAGCTAACAGGCCGCCATATGGCGCCGGAAGCAGGATTTGAACCTGCGGATCTGTAAAGATCTTCCGCTTTCAAGGCGGATGCTTTCAGCCGCTCAGCCATTCCGGCATATAAAAAGCGAGCAGTCAGTTTGCTCGCCCAATCATCAGTTGTACATGTTGGGGATACGTTTTCTCAATCCCCTGAATCCCTGACAGGAAGAAGTTCAGATAATCCTCTTCCTGTTTGCCGATCTGATCCGCATCCAGAATCAGCCTGGCTAACCCGTCTTCCTCCTGGACTGCAGCTTTCTCTTTAAGCAGGCTCTTGAGTGTCTCGTAGAGAACGGAAACAGCAGCGCAAACGATGTCAAATCCAGCAGGTGCATAGCCAGCGTGGCCTTTAATCTGAATGTCTGTCTTCAGATCTGTGTCAATTGTGATCATTGTTAGAGCTCTCTTTGGCAGCCTGGCGGAGCACTTCAGCGTGCATACAGTCAATTCTGATCCGTTCTTCAGCTTCCTCGGTCAATCCGCAGGCAAATTCAAAGAGAAGGAATGCGTAGATCAGAACGATCAGTAGGAAGAGCAAGAATTCAGTCATTGCATTCCTCCAAAAGAAAAGAGCCGGTTAGGGGTCTACGTAATCGGCTCTCCTTTTTTCCATGCTTCGCGCGCTTCGCTGAGACTCATATGATTGGCGCCGCCACGAGTATCTGGCTTCCATAATTGCACTGGATCATTTTCCCAATTACAAATGGAGCAAATCGAATACTTATCAACATATTCTTCGCCACAAACTGGGCACTTAATCGGTTTCTGCTGAGTAGTAAACAATGTCCGGTCTCTCAATTTCGTCATACCAATAGTCTATACCTCTGTCTGGTTTGAAATAAGTGGTTAAATTGCCGTTTTCGTCGATAGTTGAAAATTCGTTTGTCGAAAATTTATATCGCGCGACCGAGTAATCTTCTCGTTCAAGTTCCTCTACATCATCTGATAAATCCAAATCCCACAGTTCATTCGCCTTCTTTGAATATTCTGCAAGGGTTTTGGCTCCGACATCTTCGCCATGGTTTTCAAAATGTTCGCTAGCCCCTGAGAACCACGAGCGTTCTCCCGATTTTGCGCTGTTAAAATTGTCGCGTTTGTTGATGTCTTTTTGAGATTCCTTCCAAAGCTTCGACCAAACATCCTGACGTTTTCCATCTCCTGGCCAATACTCAACTTCACATCGGCAATTTTCATGGCGTTTAAAAACGTCATTGGGAACGTCTTTCGGATAGTTATATCTACCGGCCAAATTCCGGCACCAGTTACAGCATTTACCAGCTGTTACTCTGGATATTTGGGGATTCAACCCAGATCTGGAATGGAAGTCTGCCTGGGCTCTGATATGGTCATCTACAACCCCAAGGCTATTCGTTACAATCGGTTCATCCAAAACCCACTTTTGTTTTTCGAACACATCATCTGAAACCTTTTTTGCGAGCCCATGCGCTTTATCAGCGTTGAATTCAGTTGGCTGCGACTTGATTCTGATTCTAGAGGCTTCGTTCACTGCCTCTGTGACTTTTGAGCAAAACCCATCAACTAACTGCTGAACTTTTTTCATAAGTTCAGGAATAATCCTGTCGGAAATATTGAGATACATTACTCCATTCGGTAACACTTCAGCTGACAAGTTGTTCTGGAGAGCTTGAGAAGCCAGCTCCCCGACTCTTTCCGCAAATTCGTATCCCATCGAATACTTAACATTGCCGTCATTCAAACGGTTTTGTAGATCGTTCAGTTTCTGGTCGGACCTAACAAAACTGTTAAAGTCATTCATGATTTTATTTTTCAGATCCGGAACGATATCACTCATCACATAACCTTCACTTTCCGAAATGGCAGATCTGAAGTCTTAAATCGGCGCCAGTACTTCTTGTTCGCCTGAAAAACGGATCCGATATTCTCCAGATCTCTGTCTCTTCCGCGAATCAGGATGTTTGTTTTTGCCTGGTGCTTACTCGTGTCGATCAGAACAAAGTCTTTTTCAACATCTTTGAACGCCCGCAGTTCCTCTCTTGTCGGATAGCAGGTGATATGAAAAACGTCCCCTTTTTTCAGGAGACGTTTTGTTAATTTGATCTGATCTCTCTTCGTCGATCCGTCGGGCAGATCATCAAAATCTGTAACCAGCCGGCTCTGTTTCTTCGCCCAGGTAGTTTTTCCGGCTCCGATCAGTCCACAGACAAAAATCGCTTTATTCATAGGTCATCCTCTTCGGGTATCTCCATTTCTGAAGGATCAATTCCCGTCAGATCGGTCAGGTTATCTTTGTTGAAATAACCAGGAACTGCCTGATTGATCTTGATGGCTCCATCCCCGATTCCGGAAAGTGCAGCCGCATCCGGTTTGAATGCCGGTCTCCATACCGGTTCTGTCAGATAGAACTGTCGTCGCTGATATGGAAAGTTATCTCTCAGACAAGCGGCGATATAGCCGACATTCAGGAAGCAGGAGCCGAATACTCGCTGCGCTTTTTCAGCGAGCACCCTCAAGGATTCATGACTTGCCTTGATGGCTTCTGCACTCGACGGGTTGTCAGAGACAAAGCCAAGATCATCCATGGTCAGACCGGATTCACCAGCAAACAGCGCGGCAAAGGTCCGGATCTGATCCATATGCGGCTGCATCGACTGCTGAGTGAACTGTCCAACCGTCGGTCGGTCTCCGTCTTCGTCTTTGGAAATTTCCATCAGAGATGAAATCGTCGACTTCCACTTATCCAGCGCTTCAGCATCCGGATCTGTACCAAGGACATACTTCTGAGGAACGCTGTAAAACTCTGCAGCGACTTCAGAACGTTTGGTCGTGCGAACAGCTGAATTGACCAGGCTCATCATTGCTCTGCTGATCCGTGAGTGACCGAATGGCCGCTTTGCATCAGGACGATACAAAATGGGCACGAGAAGAGGCGCTGGCGCTTGATTTGCCACCGAGTAAGGTTCTTGCCCCTTTTCGTAAAAAGTCGTTCTGCCAGTCTCAAAATAGGCTTCACGAACAGGCGCATCGTTTTTGTCTCGTTCGAGAATTGCATACCCTTCTTTTAGAAGATTCGTAACCGGATCAATAATCCCGGTTGCGTTCATTCCGTCGATGACTTCAACTCGTGGAAATCCCGTTTCATCTTCGGAAATATAAACGAAGCTGCAGCCATTGATCAGTGCCGAAAGAATCGCAGAATCAAAGAAGATGTCCCAGTTGTTCATCCTGAAGATCGTTTCAAGATTGAAGTTATCGTTTTTCCATCCTTTGACTTGCAGACGATCCGCCAGCGAATCAACGGCTTTCGAACACCACCCAAGCACCGGACGTAAATTCCAGGCCTTCAGTTCCGCTGTAGAGAAAAGGTCCTGCGGATGGCTCTTCATTTCGTAGTGCCGATATCTGAGTTCTGATCGGGTGCGCTTATTGGCAAGCAGCTGTTTGAGATAGGACAGGTTATCAGCCATTTTTCAGATCTCCTCTCTGTAAAAGGCCCAACCGCGAGAGAATTTGTACAGTGCGGCGGGGGAAGTACGGCCGCCCGAGGGGGAGGGGGTCATAACCCCTCTTAAAACTAATTCGTATCAAGTTATACAATTGAATAAATCAGTTTGTTTTATGATTGGATAAATCTCTATGATCTATACTTTTTCCAGTCAATTGACCAAGGACGAAACCGCCCACGTCTTTGATGGCGCTTTGATCGTCTTTATTTTTGGCCTTGTATTCGGCCACCGTTTCCGCCGTGCGTTTAGTCTGGGAAAGTTTGGCCATCAGATCCGGCCAGGTTATTTTCTTGTATGTGTAAGTCAGGTCAGATCTGTGCTTACAGACAGAAATGGATAGCTTTCTGTCCTGCATAGTGCCACCCCTTTCTAGTCAGACCAGTCAGTCATGGCGTACCGGTAGAACTCCGTCATGATCTTCAAGGCCACTTCCGCGTCCTTCGTTGGCATTTTCGGTTTCAGGTATTTGATACATTCGCGCAGATCTCCGTCCTTCGGAAAGTTCGGATCCGCCAGCGCGTCATTGATGATGTCGCCAATGACACAGTTGTCATAAATGTCTGGCATGACGCCTTCGTGATACAGGCGCACCCAGCGATAGAAAGACACGTACTTTTTCATTTCCGGAACTTCCCCTGTGATGTCTTCGCATCCTGCAATTCTCATGTTCAATTCCTTTCTAGTCCTTCTGGTAGTAGGCCGCCGTGAATCCGGCTGCCGTCAGTTCCAGACCTTCCGCCCACGGGATCGGTCTGGCCATGATGCCTTCCAAGTGGTGAAGCCAGTGCTTCTGATCCGCCGCTGGCACTTCAACCACCACTTCATCATGGATGTGCATGACCGGCAAAAGATCTTCTACGGCCATCCGGTCAATGGCAATGGCCAGACAGTCCCTGGCAATCGCCTGGATAATGTTTTCCGTGAGTTTTCCGCCCCAAGTGAAGACGGGTTCCCACTTATGCGTTGTCTGGTTCAGACCATCAAACGTGAAGCGCTGGCCGCGTCCGGGTTCTTCCGTGAATCTTGGATGCTGATAGATCAGGCACCTGCCGGAAGGCAGTTTGACTTCCAGCGCTTCGTCATGGATCCGGAACGTGATGCCCTTTGGCCCCTGCATCGTCCGGCCTTTCATGGCGCCTTCAGCCATCCGGTCAAAGGTCTTCCACAGCTGGCAGATCTTAGGGGATGACTGCCGCCACTTGGCTATGATGTCCGTCATATCAGTTTCCGTCAGACCCATCTTGTCAGCGCCAAAAGCTTTCAATGCGGCCACGCCGCCGCCGTATCCGCAGGCCAGTTCTGCCACTTTGCCTTTCTTCCGCAGATCCGCATTGACTCCGTGTTTTTCCACCGGGACGCCAAACATCTGACTGGCACTTTGGCAGTAGATGTCTTTCCCGTTGTGGAAGACGTCCAGGCGCCACTTTTCGTCCGCCAGCCATGCAATCACCCTGGCTTCAATGGCTGAATAGTCAGCCACCGCAAATGCGCAGCCATCTTTTGGAATGATCGCTGTGCGGATCAGCGTGCTGAATACGTCATTGATGGACGGGTAACACAGTTCCAGCAGATCCCAATCACCGGCCTTGACCAGCGCCCGTGCTTCGTCAAAGTCATCAAAGCTGTTCCGCGGAAGGTTCTGCGGCTGGATCAGACGGCCAGCCCATCGGCCCGTTCTGGATCCATAGAACTGCAGGATCCCGTGAACGCGTCCGTCTTCACAGACGGCATTTTCAAACACGTTGTACTTCTTGCAGGATATTTTTCCGATTTCCTGCCGGCATTCCAGGACACGTCTTACTGCCGGATCCCTTTGGTTCCGGATCAGATCATCCAGAACGCCCTTGGTCAGGCTTGCCAGACCCTGACCGGTTCGTTCCTTGATCCAGCCCTTCAGCTGGACAACACTGCTGATATTGATTCCAGACAGATCCGCCGCTTCGTCTTTGGTCTTCTGGTTATGCACTTCGGAATAGTCCAGAATTGACCGGACCATGTCCATGACAATCCGGACACCCTGATCATTGATTTTCTGGTCAATCCAATACCTGAAAAGTTCTTCATTCGGCATGATATAAAGGGCGCATAAAGATTTTTCAATCTCCATTTCCGTGACCACGTCCTGGCGGTTGTACTCAATGAACTCCGCCCACTTTTCAGGATCGTCATCAGGCCGGTTTCTGGTCCTGCCGCCATTGGCTTTGGTTGCCTTGCATGGCTGGCAGAAGTACCGGATCAGCGCCTGACCAGTGGCCAGTTTCTTTTTGTCTTCTGATAGACCAAGGGCTTCACCTACCTGCTTCAGGCTGGAAGGAAGCCCGCACATGGAACTGTGAACCATGGTGCAGTACCATCCAGCGTCAGGCGGCAGATACCAGCTGGTTTCCATGTCGCCTGGACAGTAGACATTCCGAAGATAGGCAGATAAGCAAATTCGCTCAAACTGTGCATTGTGTGCCTTTTTGCATACGGTTGGATCATCCAGATCTGCCACGATTTCAGGCGGCAGTTCCATCTTTGTCAGATCCAGCACAGTCACCGGATCGTCATCATAGGCATAGGCGAAAAGCAGGATCTGGAAGTCACTGCTTTCCGCGTATTTGTAGACGCCGGCTTTGGCCAGGTCTACGGATGAATAGGTTTCAATATCAATGTGCAGCGTTCTTCTGAAGTTCAGCTGCTTAGTCATACATGCTGTCTCCGTCAATGACTCCAAACATGTCATCAGCTGTCATTCTTGGCGCGCCAAACGGATCCGCGTCTTTGACCTTCTGGACCCCGTTCAGCTGAAGGCCAATTCCTTTGTATGTCTTGCTGTAGGCGTAGACTGTGACATTCACGTTGCAGACCACACCGCCATAGATTTCATTGTCATCTTCATAGATCGGCTGGTTGTGACCGTCTACCACCACAGGCCGGTTGCCGTTTTTAGGTGTAGCCACCACGGCATTCAGGAACCGGTCATCTTCAAATTTTTCCGGATCTTCTTCACAGTCAGTGACAATTCCCTTGGTGCCTGCCGCCGGCTTGAACCAGGGCGTCAGCTGTGACTTGGTCAGCTTCTTGCTGTCCACTGCCGCTTTGCAGACTTTGTCATACTCTGCTTTCAGGGCTTTGTAGTTGGGACTGTCTTTTTCGATGATCACGGATGTCTGATACTTCTGTTCTTCCCCGTTGAACTCCGCTTTGTGGAAAAGGGAAGGATAGGACAGGCTAACGTTCTTCAGTGTTACTGGCATTTTATTTCTCGCTTTCTTTAGTTGTTCCAAACATTTCTTCAGGCGTCTGATCCACCCATTCAGGGCGCTTGTCAGATTCCGGTACAAGGACCGGTTTGCCTTTCGGCTTTTCCAGATAATCTTTGTAGTCTGTGGCAAAGGTCTTTTTGCCAACCAGCTTTTCCAGGTTGGTCAGCGTCTGCAGTTCCAGCGGCTTCCAGATCAGATCCGGACCATACCCGGCTTCCTGAAGCCTGCAGGCCAGTTCACCCGGATCTTTGACCTTCCGGACAGATCTGCCTTCCACAAGCTTGTAGCCTGGTACCTTTTCACCGGATCTAGCCCTTTCCAGTGCGTAGTCCTGCAGGCCCTTGGCCCACTTGATCGCATCGTCCAGTTGCGGCAAATAGGCAGCCACTTCTTCCAGCGTCATGAACATCTTGTCTGGCTGGTCCTTGATGACTTCAAACATTTCCTGCGCCCGTGTCCTGCAGACATCCCGGCATCTGCAGAACGTACACCATTCACCGCTGTGCGCTTCTTCGCATCCGTCAAAAGCCTTTTTGGCTGTTGGCTTGACCGTTTCACCCCACGCAAGCAGATCTTCAACGCTGATTTCTTCCGTGCTGATGTGATCCAGGCGCGGCTGGTAGATGTGCGTCTTGACCTTGCTGAATTCGTAGATCGGCCAGAATAGGGCAACTGCACCCAAGGCATACAGGCGCATCTGTGGATTCTCTGGCGCGTCCACTTTGACGCCTTTGCCATACTTCAGATCCACGATATGAAGACAGTCTGTGCTGACAATGCAGGCGTCACTGGTTCCGAATCCTTCCGGGATCCAGTCGGACAGATCCAGCTGAACTTCAATGTTCAGTTCTGGATCCGCACCTTCTTCTTTCAACTGGTTGACCAGTTCAATGACATAGTCCCGGTAGCCGTCAGTGGCTTCCTGCATGACTTCGTCATCATGCTTGAAGCGCTGGCGCCTGCCGTTCTTCTTCCATGCACACAGCTTCTTTTCAGCCAGGGCGTGTGCTTCTGTCCCTTCGGCTGCCGCAGGGCTGGATCTGTCAGGGAAGTGGCTTTCACGTTCCACTGAAGCTGGACAGTGAAGCCACCTGTGACTTCCAGACGCTGTGACTTTGGCGTGAACTTCTGGCATTACTCTTTCCCCTGTGAAGCTTCATCAATCATCTGCGCGGCCAGGATCCGCTGATCCGCAGACAGATCTGACAGCTTGGCCACCCCGATCTTGGCCAGAATCAACTTCATGGCGTCATTTCCGTGTGCCTTTCCAAAGGCAATGGCTTTGGCCCGCATTTCCTTCACGTCAATCTGGACGGCTGGCGCTTTGGCTGCTTCTTCCTTCTTGGCTTTTTTCTGCGCTTCGTGTTCCGCAATGATCTGGTTGGCGTTGGCTTCTGCCGCTTTCTGTGCCTGATCGGCAAAGGCACGGCCCTTTTCCACTTCGTCTTCCCACGGCATCGTGTCCGGCTCGATCGTTGCCGTGATTACCTTGCCAGCGAGGCCGGCTTCAATATCAGCCTGGCTAATATACTGGCCGATGAGCTTTCCAAGATTTCTGGAGAACTCAAGCGCACTGTCATCAGCGCTGATCACAATTTTCAGTTCCATCTCTTTCTTCCCCTTTCTCTTCTTCAAAAATCTCTCTCTTCAATTCGTTAAGCATATGTTCCAACCGCTTGGATGCGTTCTCGATCCGGCCGACGATTCGGTCAATGTCCACTTCATCCGGATAGATCTTTCCTTCTTCAACTGCGATATCGAAGTATCCCATTCTGATCTCAATGGCAAAAAGCGCCTGATCATGGATGAAGCTTGCTGTATCCAAAGCGATTTCGTAATGGTGCAGTGTGTCTTTATTCATCGTTTTCCTTTCGTTAAAATAGAGTTGTTTCTTTTTGTAAGCCGCTTTGCCGAGCGGCCTTGGTCCTTCTGATTGCCGTCAGAAGGGCTTTTTTTCATCGGTCACCACCGGTCTTTTCCGTCATGTCACTGAGCACCATCGATCCGATGTAGCTGGATACGGCAATCGCGAACGTAGCCATGAAAAGCCAGATGTTGCATGGCTCGCCAGAGATCCGCTCTCCGTCGATCAGACCGGCCATTGACAGGGCCGACAGGGCGAAGATTGCGCCGAGGAAGTGGGCGGCTCTGGTCAGTGCTTTTGTTCTGTCAGTTCTGCGTCGCATGAGTGTCTCCTACAAGTCGGTTAATGAAGTACTGCTGGCCCTTGCCAGTGACCTTCGTTGTCTTGTTGATGCTGACGTGTCCGTCGTTGTGATGGATTGCGGTTTCTTTGATTTCGAAGAGACCAGCTTCCATGGCTCTCTGCGTCGGGCTGTTCCAGTCAGCGCCTTTACGCTTGATCAGATAGCCGTTGTCTCTCATCCAGGCAAAGAGTCTGCGCTGTCCCATATCAACGCCATTCTGCTTGATGATTTTGGCCAGATCACCGATCAGGATGCTTGTGTGGCTGGCCGCCACTGCGTCGGCGAAGAGTGCTTTTGGCTGCATCTCTGCATTGGCCGCTTCAAGGCGCTTTTACTTCTTTAGCTGTCATCTGTTTCCTCCTATGTATGTTGCTATTACATATTAACCATAATTTTTCTTACATGCAAGAACGTAATGCATGTAGATGTAAGATTTTTTTACATTCAAAATCAGAGAGCGTATAATATATGCGAAAGGAGGGAATAATGAACGAACGCATTAAAGCTCTTAGAAAAGAGCTAGGGTTAACACAAGATCAGCTTGCTGATGAACTTGCAATCACTCGCCAGACGCTCTATACATGGGAAAGCGGATTAAGAACTCCACCGAAAAAAATGCTTTCTGCCATATGCCAGCGATTCGGTGTTTCTCTTAGCTGGCTAGAGACAGGTGAAGGTGAAATGTTCACAACCCTACCCGAACACATGCTTGAGAACTTAGCTGCGACATACCATCTTGATCAAATGGACATGAAAATCATCAGAGACTTCATGGAACTGCCAGCTGAGGAAAGACAAGTGATCAAAAAGTTTTTACAAGGCCTTGTAAAAGAAAAAGAGGAAGCCTAAGCTTCCTCCTTTTCTTTTGCGTAGTTTTGAACTCGAAACCAATCAATATATTCAATAACCTTTTTCAGCTGCTCAACTGATAAATCTTTTAAACACATTATTACTTTGATGACTAATTTCTCGCGCAATTTTTGAGCATCCTTATCTTTCATATGCGTATTGTAACACTTAGCGCATAGAATCAAACAGTAGAATGTAACAAAAATTTACATATAATATAGAGTGTAGAAAAAAGCTCACCAGCGCTATTGCACGTGACGATGGTGAGCTACCTAATGAAAGGCGTGATTATTATATCAACCAAAATGAACGCAGTCCTGTATCTTCGATATTCATCGAACAACCAGACTGAGCAAAGCATCGAGGGACAGAGAACTGTCTGTCAGGCTTTTGCAGAGCGGAACGGCATTCTCATTGTAGATGAGTATGTAGATCGAGCCGCCAGCGCCAGTCATGACACCCAGAAGCGGAAGAACTTTCTGCAGATGGTTGCTGACGCTGATCGGGAATCTTTTCAGGCGGTTATCGTCTACAAGCTGGATCGGTTCGCCCGTGATCGATACGATTTTGCAAACTACAAAGCCAAGCTGAAAAAGCACGGTATCAGGGTACTGTCTGCCACTGAAGCTATTTCAGATAACCCTGAATCCATCATCATGGAATCTCTGCTCGAAGGAATGGCCGAGTATTACAGCCGCGAGCTGTCTCAGAAAGTACAGCGCGGCATGGATGAATCAGCCCGTAAACGACAGTGTCTAGGCGGTGCGGTTCCTCTGGGGATTAAGATTGAAAACAAGAAATACGTTCCCGATCCAGACACGCGTCACATCATCGAGGAGATGTATTCCGATTATCTGAGAGGAATGACTTTACGGGAAATCGCCACTAAGCTCAATAATCGCGGAATTCGCAACATCGGCGGTAAGCCGTTCAGGGCCGGATCCGTAAGCCGGATCCTGAAAAACAAGAAGTACTGCGGTATCTATGAACACAAAGAGATCTTCGATCCGGATGCGATTGAACCGATCGTTGATATGGAGACATGGCAGGCAGTACAGGAGAAACTGAAGATGAATCAATCCACTATGAGAAAACGTCCAAAGAAAGATGCACCTGAGTTTTTACTGAAAGGAAAAGTGTTCTGCGGTCATTGTGGCTATGCAATGACTCCAGACAGCGGAACAAGCCGCAGAGGTAAGGTCTACCGCTACTATTCATGCAATGGTAAGAAACAGCTTCATAACTGCGATAAGAAAAACGAGAGAAAAGAGCTGCTGGAAGAACTGGTTATCAACGATGCAGTCAGCATGCTGACTGATGAGTACATTGATAAAATTGCTCGATTCGTGGTCAGTGAATACGAAAAGTCAGATATTCATGCGGCAACTGAGCACGCTAAAAAGCAGATTCAGGAGTCTGACAGAAAGATTAACAATCTGGTCGATGCAATCGCGAACGGGTTAATGTCTGATGCGATTGTCTCCAGGCTGAAAGAAGCAGAAGAGGAAAAAGCAAATCTTCAAAACTATCTGTCTCAGATCGAGGCGAGCAGCTACGCTATTTCTTACGAAAAAGTTGTCTACTATCTTGAGAAAATGCGCGGTGCTCTTGAACCAGTCGACTTCCAGAAAGTTCTTCTCGATGCGTTTGTTGAACGGGTTGAAGTGTTCGACGATGAAAATGATGGAAATGGCGGCTATATCCGAATTTCATACAGACTCTCCGACGAGCCAGCCAGAACGGTTCAGTTTATGTCGCAGTGCCCCCACCATTTCATATACAACAAATCGGCCTTCCTGAATCAGGAAGGTCTTTTTGTATTCTTGCCTCTTTACGGATCGCTTTACAGTCAGCCTCCAGCAGCGATCCGTTTTCTTTTTGTCTGAGGCAAAGTCAGTGTTCGAACCTTTCAGAATCGGATCGGTCCTTATTTCAGATTGTAGGAAGCGTTCAGAACGGACGTGGAATACAGAAACAGCACATCCTGTCTGGAAAAATCGATCATAGACTTCAGACGGAACGAGGGCAGGTTGCGCAAATCGATAATTGTCGTCCGACTGTAGCCGGTAGCCAGCAGCGGTGCCATGGAGCTGCCGTACGAATCCGCAAACAGAACCAGCTGCCGATCCTTCGGGCCATCCGGATTTTCAATCTCGATCATTCCCGCCGATCCGGAAAGAAATACGGAATACGGATCTTCGCCTTCTGCTTTTGTCCGATCGTACAAAGTCCCCTGCCGCTTTCCTTTTTCATCATAGCGCCAGATTGTCCAGCCGCTCATCGAAGGCGACTTTAAAACCTTCAGCGTATCCCCCTTGTGCGGCCATACACTCTGGAGGCCCTGCTGCGCAGTGAAATTTTCACGAATGGTCTCTTCTGTAAAATCCTCCGCCAGTTTTACGCCCATAGCCGTAGCGATCGTTCTGGCCTGTTCCAGAATGGCTTCCTGTCTCCAGTGCGGGTCGGTGGCGTAGTAATCGTCCAGAGAAAGCGTTGAAGCGATCGGGATCTCGCTGGCGAAAGAGAACACGGACTGTGCCTGGGCCAGGTACGCTTCGTAGTCCATATTCAGATACTCCCCTGTTTTCAAAAAGTATGACTTGTCCGGAACGATCGAATCGTACAGAGCGCACTGAGTATCTTTCAGATCGGTTTCGTAAATCGAAGAAAAAACATCTCTGGCATGATCCAGCGATTTTTTATCGATTTTTCGCTGAACGGAAAGAATCTTTCCCTCTTTGGCAATCAGGCCGTTCTGCTCTTTCGATCCGTAAAGACCGCTGGCCATCCAAGCGTTCACTCGCAGCAGTTCTTCCCGTCCAAACACGTGATCGGTTGTATAACGTTCGAGCGCATTGCCCCCGCTGCCATCCAGAACGTTCTCAACATCCATTTTTGGCAAGGAAGCAAGTTTTCGCCGTTCCGTCGGCGAGTACGTCTGCGCAAAGCCAGTATCACCGATCAGTGAAGCGATACAGAAAAAGGAAAGAATGCCAAGCACAATCGGCATGCCGGGATGAACCGACCGTTTCCGATTTTTCTCTGGATTCGATTTTTCATTTCTCGAAAACTTCATAGACAGCTCTCCTTTCCCGGACTAATTACAGCCCTATAAAAACACAATATGAAACAAACCATCCGCCAGATGAAACAAACCATCCGCCAGAACCGTTTTGCGGACGACAATCCATCTCCATCCTGTTTTTCAGTGAGCAGCTGGCGCACCCCTTCTCATAACCCAGATCCAGATGGAATGTCGCATGCCATCTTCCCTTTCCCAACAGAAAATTCTGAAATGGAAAATTCTAGAACTGAAAATACAGGAACGGATTCCATGTGCCGGCAGAAAGCGAAGCCAGACAGAAGATCAGTCCGAAAGCGACCGCACACCAGCAGAGAATCTGCACGATACGGTACGGCTGGTACTTTACAAAAAGCCGATGCGGCAAAGACGTGGCACCGATCAGCGCCGCCGCCATCAGTAAACACGCGTTTTGAAAAACATAGCCGGTCTGCGCGGTCCATACTGGAAGGCCGCCAGCGCCAAACATCGCCTGGATCTGCGAAGCAAAATCAAAAAGCGTCGGCGCATAAAAGAGCAAAAACGAAATCAGAATTCCCAGGCGGCAAAGCAGCCCGTAAGACCAGGTGTGCAATACGGATTCGGGCAGCAGGAACTTTTCCAGACTGATCCACACCCAGAAAAACAGTCCCCACAAAATGAAGTTCCAGGCCGCTCCGTGCCAGAGACCGGTAAACATCCAGACGACAAACAAATTGAAAAACTGTCTGCCCTTCCCCTTTCGGCTTCCGCCCAGCGGAATGTACACATAATCGCGAAACCAGGCCGTCAGAGACATATGCCAGCGGCGCCAGAATTCAGAAATGGTACCGGCCTGAAACGGATAGCGAAAGTTTTCAGGCAGATGAAACCCCATCATGGCCCCCAGACCGATCGCCATGTCGCTGTAGCCGGAAAAATCGTAATAAATCAGCAGCGAGACAGCGAACGCGTTCAGCCAGAACAAGGCGATGGCTGGTTCGGCCTGTGTGACAATAAACTGATTGAGTGCTGAGAGCGGATTGGCGATCAGCACTTTTTTCGAAAGGCCGCAGACAAAGCGCCGGGCCCCATCCGACTGTTTTTTTGCATCTATTCTTCGAGTTTCCAGCTCGCCTTCGATCTGGCTGTAGCGAACGATCGGACCGGCAATCAGCTGAAAGAACATGCAGACGTATAATGCAAAGCGCAAAAAGGAATGCTGGGCGGGGGCTTTATGGGTGTAGACATCCGCCAGATAGGAAATCACCTGGAAGGTATAAAAACTGATTCCAGCCGGCAGCGCGATTCCCTTTAAGACCAGATCCAGACCAGTCAGCGCGGAAAGCTGCCGGGAAAAGAACATCGCGTACTTAAACCAGAACAGAAGCGCTCCGGAAAGAACAATTCCGACAATCAAAGCCGCCCGGCGAACGGATGGAGACCCGTTTTCCATAAACCGGCCGCACGCATAGCCGATCAGACAGTCCGCTCCAATTAAAAGCAGCCACCAGGGAGAAGACCAGCCGTAAAAAATAAGGCTTGCCGCAAGCAGAACAAAATTGCGGAAAGCCTTAGGCACGCAAAAATAGACCAGAAAGGTCAGCGGCAAAAACCAGACAAGAAACAAAATTGAACTGAACAGCATGCCGCTCTCCTTTCCTGACGGACGAATTGGATCCTGCAAACTCTGCTGCAGAAATCCAGTCCATGCGATCTGTTAGTGAGGGGATCCGAATCGAAGCCTTCAGCTCGATCCTTTGATCCGCCCGCAAGGTTTGTATACGAAAGCCGGCCGTTCAAGCCAGGGCCCAGACGGTCGGTACATCTCTTTTCCTTTTCAGCAAGTGCAGGCTTTCTATTCCTGTTCTGGAATCGTTACGCTTCTTTCGAAAATTGCACTGCAAAAATCCGGATTACTCAAAATTGGCTTTGGTGATCATCGCATCCGGCAAAACGGAGCGAAGCGCCTGAACAAACGGATCGACCTGATCGGTGTAGCCGTAGACGACCACAAGGAACTGTCCCTTCGTCACAATCGCGTATTCTTCCGGGAACGTACACATCCACTGCGTATCGAGCAACGTGGTCTGCACCTGATCACGCAGCTCTTCCATGGAAGCTTCTTTTTTCAGCTGCCAGCAGGATGCAGTGAAGGCGTTGGCCATCATGGAATTCATCATCGCCGAAGCGTCTTGCGACTGTTCAACCAAAGTGGCCGGAACGTTGAAGGCGACTGCCAGACTGTCCGGTTCATCCAGAGAAATGGCCATCGGCATGCCTTCCGTTACCTCTTCGCCATAGCCGCCAAAGACGGACGGCTTGGTTTCTTCTTCCTGCGCATTCCACGCAGCTTCCATTACTTCCTGCGCATCCGCATAGGAAACGCTCTGCGAATCCGAAGCGCTGCCGCTGTTATTCGAGGACGTGCAGCCCGCAAAGCCAAGGCCCATGCACAGGCATGCAAAACTTAAAACAAATGATTTGAGTATTTTCATAATAGCTCCTTTTAAAAAGTCCTTTTCTAATTTCTTTTTATTGAACCTGTTCCATCATACAGGACACTCTGCCTGATCGCTTTCGTTCCGTTTTGTCTCGAATTGTTTTTGAAAGCGAAAGAAAAGCTGATCGGTCAGAGATCAGCTTTATTATACCGGGGTCAAAAGCCCCTCCGGTTTGGTCTGACCGGCTGAACGCGCCGGACAGATTTTGGATTTATCGATAAATATGAGCCGTAATGCCATGCGATTTGAACAGTCTGTTTCGTAAATAGAAATAGCTCAGAAACAAAGCCATGACCGTCCAGACAAACGGTTCCACCGCGCAGATTCCGTAGTAGCCCGTAAACGGAACGACCAGGAAGGTGAAGAGCATTTTCCCCGCCAGTTCGATGACCGAAGAAAGAATCGGAATCAGCGTCATGGACATGCTTTGAAGCGAAGTGCGCAAATTGAGCAGGATCGCAAGAATGAAGAAAAACGGAATATTGGTATTGAGATACAGGCTGCCAATATCGAGAACGGCCGGATCCGTACTGCCGCTGATCGCCTGAACCAGGGTTCTGGAGCTCAGAAAGATCAGAACGGTAAGCGTAATTCCGTAGTACAGACCGAGTCGATTGGAAAACGCGATTCCCTGTTCCGCCCGTTCGTACTCGCCGGCACCGACATTTTGCGCGGCAAACGAGGACAGAGCCATCATGAGAGAGGAAACCGGCAGGTTCAGAATCGAAATCAGCTTTCGGGCGGCCGTATGACCGGCAATGATCTGCGTACCCATCGGGTTGATTCCCGTCTGCAAAATGAGCGTACCGCAGGAGACAATCGAAGACATGAGCGCCATGGAAAAGCCCATTTTCAGCAGATTGGAAAGCATGGACGAGCGGAAGCGGAAATCCGAAAAATGCACAGACAGATCCGGCTTTTTCCAGATCACCCAGATCACGCAGAGAATGAGCGAAATCAGCTGGGCGCAAAGCGTAGCCCAGGCTGTACCGGCGACACCCATATGAAACTGGACGATAAACTGGAAATCGAGCGCGATATTGATGACCGAGGAAATCAGCAAAATGACTAACGGTGTTTTCGAATCCCCTGCCGCCCGCAAAAAGGCAGCCGCCAGGTTGTAAAGCATCGTGATGATCAGTCCCAAAGTGATTACCGAAATGTACTTTCTGGCCTGATCAAACAGTTCAGGCGGCGTCTGTAAAAGACGAAGGACAGACTCCATCCCAAACAGAAAGAGGATCGAAATCGTCATGGAAACCAGGATCGAGAGCACAATCGACAGAGCGAGAGCTCGACGAAATCCCTTCAGATCGCCGGCTCCGAATTTCTGTGCCCCAATAATGGCAAGGCCCTGACTGAATCCGGTACAGAACCCGACAATCAATTCAAACAGCGCAGCAACCGAACCGACCGCGGCCAGCGATGTACTGCCCAGCGTATAGCCGATAATGACCGTATCGGCCGTGTTATACAGCGTCTGAAACAGCTGCGAAAGAAACAGCGGAAGCGCGAAAAAAATCAAGGCTTTTTTCAGCGGCCCGCACGTAAGTTCACCATTCATGAAAACCTCCAAACCAGACAGCCGGATTGAACGGCTGCTTCCAGATCCGGTGAGCCATTTATTTTCCTTCGGCGTTTTCCCTCGGGAAAAAACGTGTAACCAGGAAAAGGCTCTTCAAGAATCTGCGACTTTTAAAGTTAGCGCGATTCGAATCCTTATTCTATGGATATTTTCATGGATTTCATTGCGTAGATTGCGAACATGTACCTTTAGCGAAACCTTTTTTCAATGGGAGCGCTTTTCTTTTTCAACAGCCTGAAAGGTACCGGAAGAATGAGCCAGCCGTTTTGGCCTTTGGACTGTTCCGAGCCACAGGCTTTCTTTCAGCGCCGTTAAAGTCGAAAGAATCTCATATTGTATATACTTGTATATACTTTTTTAGACATCCAATTGCAATGCTGTTCACTTAAGCTTCACAAGTGAGCAGTGCCTTGCCTTTCTAGTTT
>NZ_CAPAEZ010000008.1:0-54020 GCF_948576815.1 uncultured Allobaculum sp. | reverse complement strand
TATCCCAAGGAGGCGGTCGAGAAAATACCCGTCTTTTATTTGACGCTTACGTTTCAAGTCCTCCATTCCATATGAAAAAGCGATGATTGCTGATCTTCTGGATCGAATCATCGCTTCTGGCTTTTTCCGTCAATTTTCTGCGTTTTCTGCAGTTGCAGTTTGGCTGGAATTACAGTTCGGCAATTACTTCCACTTCAACGAGAACGCCTTTGGGCAGATCCTTGACGGCTACGCAGCTGCGTGCCGGCTTTTCGGTAAAAGTGTTCGCGTACACGGCGTTGAAGGCCGCAAAGTCTTCGATATTGGCCAGGAAGCAGGTGGTCTTCACAGCCTTTTTCGGGCTGGTTCCGGCTGCTTCGAGAACGGCGGTCAGATTTTTCATGACCTGTTCGGTCTGCTCTTCAATGGTCACAGCTTCGACGGCGCCGGTTGCCGGATTGATCGGAATCTGTCCGGACGTAAATACGAGGCCGTTTACGACAGCCGCCTGACAGTATGGCCCGATGGCCGCTGGAGCGTTCGGTGTAGAAATCTGTTTCATAAAGGTCCTTTCCAGATCGAAGTTCAGGCTCTTTGCTCTCTTTAAAGGAGCTGGAAGCCTTCTTCGATCAGCGTTTTCTCGACCAGATCGATATGGTCCTGGTCGCGGGTTTCAATATTGATGCGCAAAACGCAGTCGGTAATCGATGCGCCTTCGCTCGCTTTTTCATAGAAGACGCTGTCCACATTGGCCCCTAAGGAAGCGAGCAGCGCGGAGACTTTGGCCAGCTGACCTGGACGGTCGGAAAGCTGAATCGCCAGAGTCGCGCTGCGGCCGGACGTGAGAAGACCGCGTTCAATGACTTTCGAAAGAATGGTTACGTCGATGTTGCCCCCCGAGAGGATGCAGACAATGTTCTTGCCTTCGGTCGGGATTTTGTCGAACATGACCGCGGCTACCGATACGGCGCCGGCGCCTTCGGTGATGAGCTTCTGCGTTTCGATCAGCTTCAGAATGGCGGTCGCGACTTCATCGTCGTTAACCGTGACAATTTCATCAACATACTTGCGGCAAAGATCGAACGTGTGTTCGCCAGGTTCTTTTACCTGGATGCCGTCGGCGACGGTACGGACTTTATCGAGGCAGACGATGCGCTCTTCTTCCAGAGACGCCGCCATGCTTGGCGCGCCTTCGGCCTGTACGCCGTACACTTTAACGTCTGGGCGCAAGGTTTTGATGGCGTAGGCGACACCGGAAATCAGCCCGCCGCCGCCAACGGGAACTACAACCGCGTCAAGATCATCGATCTGATCGAGAATTTCGAGACCGATCGTTCCCTGACCGGCGATGACGAGTTCATCGTCGAACGGATGAATGAACGTATAGCCCATTTCGTCGCGCAGACGCAGGGCTTCCGCATACGCATCATCATATACGCCCGGAACGAGAACGACCTGCGCGCCATAGCTGCGGGTCGCTTCAACTTTGGAAATCGGGGCGCCTTCCGGCAGACAGATGATGGCGGGAATGCCGCAGGCCTGGGCGGCGAGCGCTACGCCCTGGGCATGGTTGCCCGCGGAGCAGGCGATGACGCCGTGCGCTTTTTCTTCTTCCGAAAGCTGAGAAATCTTAAAGCTGGCGCCGCGCAGCTTGAACGAGCCGGTTTTCTGCAGGTTTTCGGTTTTCAGAAATACATTGCAGCCGCTTTTAATCTTGGCAGCGGGGATAAGGTCCGTCTGACGGGCGATGTCCTTGAGGACATAACGGGCCTGGTAAATCTTTTCAAGCGTTAACATCTTCGTTCAGTCCTTCCTTTGCTGCCAGATGCGCGGCAAACTGTCTTGCCGCTCTGGCCGATCGGCCGCCCTGCGCAAGCGCAAAGGCCGAAGCCTGTTCATGAATGGCCCTGGGGTCGGCTGCGTGCAGGCCGTATTCTTCTAAAACCGCATCGACAATTTCAAAGAAGCTGCGGTTATCGGGTTTTTCAAAAAAGAGACACTGTCCAAAGCGCTGAGAAAGCGAGAGCGTTTCCTGCAGCGTATCCCGGCGGTGCACGTCGTCCCCGGTACGGGCCGACACGCTTTCCTTGACGAGATGGCGGCGGTTGCTGGTGGCATAAATAACCACATTTGCACTGCGGGCGCAGACGCTGCCTTCTAGCACGGCTTTAAGCGCCGCGAAGGAGTCGTCGTTTTCGCCAAAGGACAGATCATCGATATAGATAATGAATTTCAGCGGCTCTTCAGCCAGGGTATCGAGCAGATCGGGAAGCAGATCGAGCTGTCCCCGGCCGATTTCCACCAGCCGCAGACCCTCGGTTTTAAACCGATTGAGCACCGCCTTGATGCTGGCGGATTTGCCCGTTCCCGCGTCGCCGTAAAGCAACAGGTTGGAACTGGGCAG
This sequence comes from uncultured Allobaculum sp., assembly GCF_948576815.1. Taxonomy (NCBI): domain Bacteria; kingdom Bacillati; phylum Bacillota; class Erysipelotrichia; order Erysipelotrichales; family Erysipelotrichaceae; genus Allobaculum; species uncultured Allobaculum sp. The sequence goes on along the minus strand of NZ_CAPAEZ010000008.1, from coordinate 51,637 downwards.
ATTTTTCAGAAGCGCCATCGTGTTTTCGATCAGTCTGGCGTGCTGGTCTTCGTAGCCGTACAGCTGGTCGAACGTGACCGGATCGCCGCTGCGTACCGGAATCAGACGGACTTTGTCTTCGCTGGCCAGCCGGAACATTGAATACTGGGCGAACAGGCCCGTGCCGCGGGTTTTCATCGTTTCCAGACTTTCCAGATACTCCGTTTTCAGATCCTGCGCCTTGCAGTTCCACATTTCGCTTTGCAGGCCGAGATCCCGGCTGGAAAGCCGGCTGGCTTCGCTCAGTGCATCCAGTTCATACATCGCCTGATTGAAAATCAGCTCATTTTTGGGCTGACCGGCGAGATGCCATCGGGACAGACAGGTCGACGTGCGGCAGACCAGATCGCGCAGATAGTCCGGCCAGCTGGGATTTTCCTGCATGTAGAGCAGACCCGCAAAGCGGGCTGCGTACTGGTTCAGACTGCTGGAAAAATGCGAATGGTCCTGAATCATATCCGCAAACGCCTTGAACACTTCGTCTTCGTACAAATTGCGAAACACCGCCAGACCGCAAATCCGATCGTAAAGCAAATCGAGATTTACGCTGCGGCTCATGAAAGAACCGCTCCTTCATCCGCGCCGTGCACCTGAGCGGCATAGCGCTTGAGATAGCCTTCGACCTTGCGCGGTTCTTTTGCGGGCATTTCTTTTTTGCGGCGTTCGATTTCTTCGTCGTCCACGAGCATTTCAATGGAATATTCCGGAATGTTGATGGAAATCAGATCCCCGTTGCATACGTAGCCGATCAGACCGCCTTTGCAGGCTTCTGGCGAAACGTGACCGATCGAAGCGCCGCGAGTGGCTCCGGAGAAGCGGCCGTCGGTAATGAGAGCGACTTCCTTATCGAGACCCATGCCGGCAATGGCCGAGGTCGGCGATAACATTTCCCGCATGCCGGGACCGCCAGCCGGACCTTCGTTGCGGATGACAACGACGTCGCCCGGTTTGACTTTGCCGCCGAAAATGCCGGCAATGCATTCTTCTTCCGATTCAAAAACGTTGGCCGGTCCGGTGTGCACTAACATTTCCGGAGCGACGGCGGAACGTTTTACGACGCAGCCGTTGGGCGCCAGGTTGCCTTTGAGGACGGCCAGACCGCCCGTTTTCGTATACGGATTGTCGATCGGACGAATGACGGTTTCGTCCAGGTTTTTGGCATTGGCCAGATTTTCATGCATCGTCTTGCCGGTTACAGTCATCAGATCGGTTTCCAGCAGACCGGCATCTTCGAGTTCCTTTAATACCGCGTACACGCCGCCCGCTTCATTGAGATCTTCCATGTACGTCGGACCGGCTGGAGCGAGGTGGCAGAGGTTTGGCGTATGTTCCGAAATTTCGTTGACGCTGTCGAGATCGATTTTGATGCCGCATTCGTGCGCGATCGCCGGCAGATGGAGCATCGAGTTCGTCGAGCAGCCAAGCGCCATATCGGCAGTCAGTGCGTTTTTGAACGCTTTTTCGGTGAGAATATCGCGCGGACGGATATCCTTGCGGAACAGTTCCATAACCTGCATGCCCGCGTGCTTCGCGAGTTCAATGCGCTTGGAATACACAGCCGGAATAGTACCGTTGCCCGGCAGAGCCATGCCCAGCACTTCGCTCAGGCAGTTGTGCGAGTTGGCGGTATACATGCCGGAGCAGGAACCGCAGGACGGGCAGGTGTTCTTTTCGTATTCATCGAGTTTGGCTTCATCGATTTTTCCGGCTTTGTAGGCACCGACGGCTTCAAACATGCTGGAAAGCGACGTTTTGTGCTTGTCGATGCGGCCGGCGAGCATCGGTCCGCCGGAAACGAAAATGGTCGGCAGATTCAGACGGGCGGCTGCCATGAGCAGACCGGGAACGTTTTTGTCGCAGTTTGGGATCATGACCAGAGCGTCAAACGCGTGGGCGAGCGCCATGGCTTCCGTGGAATCCGCAATCAGATCGCGGGTGACCAGAGAATAGCGCATGCCGTTATGGCCCATCGCAATTCCGTCACACACCGCAATCGCCGGAAAAACGATGGGTGTTCCGCCAGCCATCGCCACGCCGGTTTTGACCGCTTCGGTAATTTTGTCGAGATTCATGTGGCCGGGAACGATCTCGTTGTAGCTCGAGACGATTCCGACAATTGGACGGTCGATTTCTTCCTGGGTAAGACCCAGTGCGTGCAGCAGACTTCGCTGCGGGGCTTTATCAAACCCCTTCTTCATTTCATCGCTTTTCATTGCGTACTCCTTTGGCCCCGCAAATCCGGAAGCGGATCTGGGAACCTTCCTCTTTTTTCTCTTAGGTAAATCTCTTTTCTCTTTCGTATTCTTCAGTCAAAGGCCGATATTCTGTTGGCCTCGACTGTTCTTTTCTTCTTATGGATTGGATCACTGTATCGGATGATTGTCTTCATCGGACCATGATCTGCATTTTTCCTAGCGCCTATCCGCCTGCTTTATTTGCGGAGTTTTACGCCGTACCAGGCAACGCCTTCACCCTTCCAGCCGTTTTCGGTCAGAAATTTCTGTTCCGCGGCGCTGACGGTAAAGTTGTGCGCGCCGGTTTTCGCGTTCGGGTTATACGCCCTATACAGCGGCAGAGCGCTGGCCTGATCGGTATTGGAATACCAGCCGATTTTTTCCTCCGTCCAGCCCTGGCTGACCAGAAAGTCTTTTTCCGTTTCCTTCAGGGTGTAGTGATGGTCGCCGACATTCGGGTTGTACAGACGATAAACCGCGCTGCCGGTATACGGCGCGATCCAGCCGATGCCTTCATAGCGCCAGCCAAAGCGAATCAGGCTGTTTCGCTCGTTTCGATCGGCGGTATAAAAGTGCTCGCCGGAGTTCGGGTTGTACAGCCGGTACATGTTCTGATTGCCATCGCCTGGCTGGGGTTCCCACGTTCCTTCCAGCGCCTTCTGTTCGTATTCGTTGAGGGCGCCGCGCAGTTCGTCGGTCGTATACATCGTTTCCGCCGCATCCTGGAAAAAGAACACCTGTCCAAAGAGCGGTCCTGGATTTTTGCCGTTTTGCGCAATGGCGAAACCGGTCAGTACATAGCGCGGATCGACGATATTGCGATAATGGCTTCCCCGCTCTGGTTTTTCACGGGTGTACCAGTAGTCAAACGGATTGCTTCCGCTGCCAAAGGGTGTGCCGGTGGACCCGCCCCAGTACAGGTTTTCCCCGACATCAAATATTCGGGAATGATCGAGACTGTTGGAGGAATAGTCGATCTGCACCATGGCGACGGCCATCATCGTCAGCGAAACGCTCAGTTCCGGCTGATTTTCCTGACGGCGCAGCGCGTTGCACTGATCGATATAGTCCAGAGCCTGTCGAAAATGAGCGATAGACATGGCATCGCGGGAATCGTGCAAATCGCCGATGCCGTTTTCCAGGCCGTAAATCAGTACAGCCGCCGCTTCTTTTTCCGGACGCGTCAGCAGAAATCCAAGAATGCCTAAAGACAGCGGATCTTTCCCGTCATACAGGGCGACCCACTCTTCGACCGTTTTTCCGGAGTGCGTCATATCGATGCGCCGAACCTTCTGCGCGGACGAAAGCGAGATTCCGACTCCATCTGCAGGTACGTCACTCCTATGGACTTCCGCTTCTTCCGGTTCCTGTGCCTGCAGGCGCGTTAAATGTTCCGCTGGCACCAAGTGTCAGGCAGGCGGCAAGACTCGAGGCGAGCCATGCGTTTTGTTTTTTGCGGCTGCAGATGGCTTTGTTTTTCTCTGCAGAATGGATACGATTGGTGATCCCGTGTGCTTTGAGCGAACGGGCTTCTTTACTGGACGGACAATCCATGGCCTGATCTCCTTTATTTGAATTCGTTATACTCTCCATTATATATATCGAATATATGTATTCTGAATTCTTCAGCGCGGATGGTTCGGACCGGGTACGATCTGGTCCTCTTTCCGTCAGTCTGTCGTTTTGTGCGATGAATCAAAAGGCCCGTCAAACGGGCCTTTTTTCGGTTGCACGAGGCAATTCCATTAGTTGTTGACGAGTTTGTCTTCGTCAGCCCAGGAATACAGAGCGCGGATTTCTTCGCCGACTTTGGAGCTTGGATGCTCTTTGGCTCTCTTTCGCATTGCGCGGAAGTGCGCCTGGCCGCCTGCATCGGACATGTCGAGCAGGAAGTCTTTTGCGAACGTACCGTCCTGGATGTCCTTGAGGATCTGTTTCATGGCTTTCTTTGTATCTTCGGTGATGATCTTTTCGCCGGTGATGTAGTCGCCGTATTCAGCGGTATTGGAAATGGAGTAGCGCATGCCTTCGAAACCAGACTGGTAGATCAGGTCAACGATCAGCTTCATTTCGTGAATGCATTCGAAGTAGGCGTTTCTTGGGTCGTATCCCGCTTCCACGAGAGTTTCAAAACCAGCCTGCATCAGAGCGACAACGCCGCCGCAGAGCACGGCCTGTTCGCCAAAGAGGTCGGTTTCGGTTTCAGTACGGAAAGTCGTTTCCAGAACGCCCGCACGGGAAGCACCGATTCCAGCTGCATACGCCAGACCGAGTTCAAGCGCGTCGCCGGTTGCATCCTGTTCTACAGCGATCAGAGAAGGAACGCCTTTTCCGGCTTCGTATTCAGAACGAACGGTGTGGCCAGGTCCTTTTGGAGCGACCATGATGACGTTAACGTCCGCAGGCGGAACGATCTGTCCGAAGTGGATGTTGAAGCCGTGGGCAAAGGCGAGTGTCTTGCCGGCTGTGAGGTTTGGCGCGATTTCTGTACGATACACGTCTTTCTGCTTTTCATCCGGGATCAGAATCATGATGATGTCGGCCGCTTTTGCAGCTTCAGCAACCGGCAGAACTTCGAAGCCCTGTTCCTTGGCTTTTTTCGCGGAGCGGCTGCCTTCATACAGGCCGATCACAACGTCTGCGCCGGAGTCTCTGAGGTTGAGCGCATGCGCATGACCCTGAGAGCCGTAGCCGATGATTGCGATCTTCTTGCCTTTCAGACGGTTTACATCGCAGTCCTGTTCATAAAAAATTCTGTTTTCCATGTAGATCGTATGTCCTTTCCTGGGAGTTTTCCCTCAAATTTACGGGCTGCTCCAAACCTTAAAACTGGATGGAGCAGATCTCGCTGCCCGTGGGCAGCGGCCAAAAGTTCCGTTCGGCCAAGACTAGCCGATCAGGTCCTTGCGGTCAGTTTCCATGAAGGCGAATTCATCAAGATCGTCTTCGTACAGGTAGTGGCAGCCTCTCTGAAGCGCCACAACGCCGGTCCGGGACATTTCGAGAATGCCGTAGGGACGGACGATTTCGAGAAACGCGTCAATCTTTGTCGATTCTCCGGTAATTTCCACGCAGAGGGTGTTGGGGGAGAAGTCGATAATCTTGCAGCGGAAAATGTCCACCGCGCTGACGATTTCCGGACGGGTTTCCGGGGTGTTGCGCAGCTTGATGAGCGCGAGTTCGCGCGATACGCGCTGGGCCGGAACCATTTCCTTAACGTTTTTTACGCAATACAGCTTTCTCAGCTGCTTAATGCACTGGGAGCGGATTTTCTCGTCTCCGTTGACCGAGATCGTAATGCGGGAGATCGCCGGATCTTCGGTAGCGCCGACGGTCAGCGAGTTGATGTTGAAGCCGCGGCGGGTAAACATGCTGGCGACGCGCGTCAGTACGCCGGAGTAGTTGTCGACCAGGCAGGCGATTTCAAATTTTTCCATCAGATTTCCTCCCGCAGGGTGATGATCTGCTCCATGCTGCCTCCAGGCGGAAGCATCGGAAGTACGAATTCATCCGGATCGATTTTGACGTCGATCACGACCGGGCCGCTCTTCGCCATGGCTTTGGCGATGACTTCCGGCATTTCTTCAAGCGTATCAATATGGAATCCCGGAACGCCGAACGCTTCCGCGATTTTCGCGAAGTCGCTTTCGCGGTCTTCCAGGTTTGTATTCGAGTAATGGGCGCCATAGAACAGAGTCTGCCACTGACGGACCATGCCGAGCACCTTGTTATTGAAAATGACAACAACGACTGGAGCGCCGGTTGCCTTGAGTGTTGCGAGTTCGCCCAGGTTCATGCCGAAGCTGCCGTCTCCAGTAAAGAGAATCGTGCGCTTGCCAGAACCAAATGCAGCACCGATCGCGGCGCCAAGACCGAAGCCCATCGTGCCCAGGCCGCCGGAGGAAACAAACGTCCGCGGCTGCTGGAACGGGAAGGACTGAGCGACCCACATCTGATGCTGGCCGACATCGGTCGCAATCGGCGTAGAGGCATCGCAATAGCGCGCCACTTCGTGAATCAGCGCCTGCGGCGTCAGCTTATGCGGATTGGCGAGCTGTTCCTGCTGATTCAGTTCCGCCTGCTTCAGATCGGCTATGCGCTGATGCCAGGAGGGATGCGTCTGCAGATTGACCGCGTCGAGCAGTCGCTGTACCGCGTCGTGGATGTCGCCGGCCAGGCCGAGCGTTACCGCTACGTTTTTATTGAGCTCTGCCGCATCAATATCGAGATGCAGGATTTTCGCCTGTCTGGCGTATTTCTTTACGTTGCCTGTAGCCCGGTCGGAGAAGCGGCAGCCGATCGCGATGATCAGATCGCATTCGTTCTGCGCCATGCTCGAGGCGTAGTGGCCGTGCATGCCTTCCATGCCGAGGTAGCGGGGATGGTCGGTCGCTACGGCGGAAAGCCCCATCAGCGTGCAGCCGATCGGCGCATCGATCTTTTCGGCCAGACGCATGATTTCATCGGAAACTTCCGCGCCCAGCGAACCGCCGCCAATATAAATATAGGGGCGCTGGCTTTCGTTGATCATTTCCACCGCAGCAGCCATCTGTTTTTCGTTGACAGTTTTTTCCGGCATTTTTTCGGAATAGCCAAGCGGCTCGTAATCCGTAATTCCCTGCTGAACGTCTTTGGGAACGTCGATCAGCACCGGACCCGGACGGCCGGACTTGGCAATTTCAAACGCTTTATGAATGGTCTGTGCCAGCTCGTCGATGGAGTTGACGAAAAAGTTGTGTTTGGTAACCGGCAGAGTCACGCCGGTAATGTCTACTTCCTGAAAGGAGTCGCGCCCGATCAGATTCGTGGATACGTTTCCGGTAATGGCCACCAGAGGAACGGAATCCAGATAGGCTGTCGCGATTCCGGTCACCAGGTTGGTCGCGCCCGGACCGGATGTCGCAATGACCGTACCGACTTTTCCGGTTGCCCGGAAATAGCCGTCTGCCGCATGACAGGCATGCTGCTCATGCGAACACAGCACGTGCTTAAGACGATCCTGATAGGCATATAAAGCATCATAGAGGTCAATAACCTGTCCGCCCGGATAGCCGAAAACGGTATCCACGCCCTGTTCGAGCAGGCTTTCTACGATGATTTCCGCACCGCTTTTTTTCATGATGAACCTTCCTTTTTTTCGATTAGGTTTGTTATATCACACCGAAATTTTCGGTGGTGAAGAAAATGTAACAAGTTTCCAAAACTTGTGTTTATTTCCATTTTGTTACATTTCTCCTGCTCTCTGTAACCGGTTTCATTAAAAAGACAATAAATTCGGCTTTACCAGAAGAGCGATTTGTATTTATCCATTCTAGGCAAGCCGATTTTTAAAATCAAAATCGTTTCGGTTCTTGTTCAATCCTGTCCAAAAAGAGTGAGAAAAACGTCCATAGTCCGCGATCTTCCCGCCAGCGGCTTAGATTCCCCTGCGCCAAACCGAATCGCTGCCATTAAAAAATGCCTTCTTCATCGTTTCTGGGATGAAGAAGGCATCGTTCATTCGTTTTCTTAAGGCGGACGTATTTTTCAGCGATAGGCAGCAGGACTCTGTTTCCTGTTTTGCAAATCTAAGCCTGCAAAGGAACTGCAGATTCCTGCGGTGCGCTCTGGATGGCATCGCTTGCCGGAGGCGCTGGCTGTTCCACAGGAGGCGTCACTGTCCCCTGATCGCCGCCGCCAGGAGGCGTGACGGTTCCGCCCTGGTCTCCTCCGCCAGGCGGGGTTGTTCCGCCTGTGTCTCCTCCGCCGGGAGGTGTGGTCGATCCGCCCGTATCGCCTCCGCCGGGAGGTGTGGTCGATCCGCCCTGCGAATCGTCGCCCGTATTGTCTCCGGGATTGACAGGCGGCTCAGCTGGAGGCAGATTTGGAGCTTGTCCTGAACTGTTGTTTCCGGGATCATTTCCGCCCGGGTCCGGGGCATATCCGGGATCGGATGGCGGGGTTACAACTGGAGGTACGTAAATGTTGTTGTTGACAGCAGGCGGATAGTAGTAGTCCGGATCCTTGAACTGATCCGCATTTTCTTCATAGAAGTTGCCGTCCGGCTGTTCAACCATTTCGTTTTTCGGCGTGTCGTCTTTCTGATTGCCGCCGTTGGTCTGGTCGCCGCTCATGATGACGTTGTTGTAGTAATCCGACTTGGAAGCAAGTTCCGCATTGAACGCCAGCAGACCAAGGTTTTCGATCAGCGTCTGTTCGTTTGCATACAGGCTTGTTCCCAGACCGAGACGATGGCCTTCGATATCGATGCCCATCGCTTCGATAATGGTCGGGAAAATATCGAGCGTGCAGTATTCACGCGTCTGATTCAGCGTATATTCCGGGCCGTTGAGCACGGTGAAGTACGCCTTGCGCGAATAGTCCGAAGGAATGTTCGGACCGACCGATCCATCCATGCTCAGATGGTCGCCCGAGAGGATGATCGTGGTATTTTCGTAAAACGGCTGTTCCTTGAGCCAGTCGATGAAGGCGCCGACTTTGCGGTCCGAGCAGTGAATGACGTTTTTGTACTGCTCGTCAAATTCGTCCGTGCAGTCCTTGCACTTGTAGCCGTCTACGAAATGCGTGTCGGCCGTGAGCATGGTGAAGTTGAACGGTTCCTCGTTTTTCGAAATCGTATCCAGTTCTGCCTTGGCCCAGTCAAAGAGCTTCTCGTCTTCAAAGCCCCACCATACGCGGTAATCGGAAGGAATCTTCTTTTCGCGGATGGCTTCATCGTAGTCGAGAACTTCGTAATCGCCGTGCTGCTTATAGTAGTTGGTCCGTCCGGCATAGGCGCCTTCCGAACCGCACATGAAGTAGTTTTTATAGCCGTTTTCTTTCAGAATGTCGCCCATCGCCGTCAGATTCGGCATGAACTGCACATCCGAGTCCAGATTGTGAACGAACGCCTGGTTGCCGACATTCAGTGGTACGCCCGCGCTCTGCGCAACGAGTCCGGCAATTGTCCAGCCGGAGTTGTTGGTCACATAGGCGCCCTGTACGTCCGGATTGTCCGCTGCAGCAAAGTTTTCGCCTTCCTGCTGGAGCGCTGTCAGGTTCGGAATGAGGTCTTCCTCATATCCCCCGCCGTTTTCGCGGCTGGCGTACGTGCTTTCCATGGATTCCATAACAATATGGATCACGTTGCGCTTCTTTTCGGGGAACGTCAGCTTGACGTCGTCTGGCTGTACGAAATGGTCTTCATACAGTTCGCTGACGCGGTTGGCGTTCTTGACATATTCTTCGTAGCCGACCGCATCGAGTCCGGTAAAGACGCCGCTGATCGCCAGCGCGGCACAGATCACAATCGCCGCAACCGAAGACAGGTTGAACGCCAGATTCCATTTTTTATCCGCAAACAGCCTGCGGCCTTTTTTCTTTAAGCGGATGCGCTTGATGCAGAAATACATGTACACTCCAAAAACGAGCGTACCGATGATCAGCAGCAGCCAGTTCTGTTCAAAAAATCCCGCTACAGCCGCCCCGATTGTTCCCTGCGCTCCTTCTGCACCCGCGTTCAGCGTATACAGCACCTGGGAGAAGCTGGTCACCTGAATGACCTGCGTCAGGTAATAGATCGTATAGAAAACAATGCAGGCGAGCCAGAACAGGATATAAGCGAGAATTCCAGTAAAAATCCACATAATCCTTTTTCCTTTCCGATTCTGCTTCTTTCCTCATTCAATTTTTTACGGCCTGCTGCATCCGCGTAAACCGTCTTTGGCAGCTTGCCCGTAAAAAGGTTTTTCGTTTTGTGTTTTCGGTTCCGTTTTCTCTTTCCAAAACCGTTTTAAAAGCGGATTCCGATTTTACCTTCGCGTAAAATCCGGTTTTCCGATTGAGAGAAACGGACACTAATTTCACATAATACGGGATTCGGCATGGATTACAAGCGATTGAGGATTTTCCTGAAATCTTCGAAGAAAGGGCCAAATCCTTTTGAAACTATGTGAAATGTTTTTATTCTTTCAAATGAAAAAAGCACCCGAAGGTGCTTTTGCATTTCCTGTTTATTTTCTGTTTTCCGTTACTTCGACGCGGACTTTCTCTCCGCCGTCTACCAGATCGAATGTGATCTTGGAGAAGGCGTCCAAGTTGTCAGCAAGAATTTCACGGACCGTCGAGAACACTTCATCCTGGCTGGCTTCACTTGGCGTGTCGTATTCAATCGACGTTACGATATGTTTTTTTCCCTGAATATCCGTCAGGTCTTTGACAATTGAACTCATAATATATGTCCTCTGGACCAAGTTTAAACCCCGCAGGCGCTGAAATCAAATCTCAGCTTTTGGCTTTTCCCACCGGTTTCTCAGCGGCCGATCGCTCTGCAGGCCTGTTTCCAGTCTTCGTATTCCTGTCTGGCAGCTTTTCGGTCGTTTTCATCAAGCACGCGAATGACGCGGCACGGATTGCCAGCCGCAAATACACCACAGGGAATATCGTCAACCACAACCGAACCGCTGCCGATCACACTGCCTTCATGAATCGTGACGCCGCCGTTGATCACACAGCTGCCGGCGATCCAGACATGATCTTCAATAACGATGGGCAGCGCTTTTTCCAGACCCGTTTTGCGAATGTCTCGATCCATGGGATGAACCGGGGTGTAAAACGAACAGCGCGGCCCGATCAGAACATGATTTCCAATTACGATCTTTCCTTCATCGAGCATCAGACCGTCCATATTGATCATGGAGTGTTCTCCAATATAAATCCGATGACCGAGATCGCAGTAAAACGGCAAGACGATATGCGCGTTGGCACTCATGTTGGGCACAAGCACGCGAAGCAGCGTCTGGGCTTCTTCTTCTGTCGGCGCCTGCGCGATCTGGCGCATCGTCTGGCGGGCAAAACTCCAGTGGCCGTCCTTTACTCCATACACATCGTACAGAAGACCGGCATCTCTGCGGCTGGACTGCAGAGAAATTTCCGGATGGCTCAGATCGGGATCGAGAGGCGAATCGAAAGAAGCGGACGCAACACTAGCCGCGTCCGTATTCTTTTTCGATTCCTGTTTTGAATCTGGATTCATTGTTGAACCGGACTTAGCACACTTTGCGCGTCCAGCCGAATTTGTCTTCGACATTGCCCCACTGAATGCCGGTCAGCGTATCGTACAGCTTCTGGGTGAGGTCACCTGTCTTGAAGTCATTGATAACGGCTTTTTCGCCTTTGTAGCAAAGTTCGCCGATTGGAGAAATAACGGCTGCGGTACCGGTACCCCACGCTTCCTGCAGTCTTCCGTCGCGGGCAGCGGCCATCAGATCGTCAATGGACAGATGTTCTTCGTGAACGGGGTAGCCAAGATCGCGGACGATGTGCAGAATCGAGTCGCGGGTTACGCCCGGCAGTACAGTTCCGTCAACCGGAGCGGTCCAGATTTCGCCGTCGATCAGGAACATGACGTTCATGCTTCCGACTTCTTCGACATATTTCTTGTGGACACCGTCCAGCCAGAGAACCTGGATATAGCCCTGTTCTTCGGCTTTTTCCTGTGCTTTCAGTGAGCCGGCGTAGTTGCCGCCGCACTTGGTGAAGCCGGTTCCGCCTGGAGCGGCACGTACGTATTCATCTTCCACCCAGATTTTTACCGGAGACATGCCTTCTGGATAGTAGGCGCCTACCGGGGAAAGGATGATCATGAATTTATAGGAAACCGCCGGATGTACGCCAACAGCGGCTTCGGAAGCGAACATGTAAGGACGGATATACAGAGATTCGCCCTCGTTAGCGGGAACCCAGTCCTTTTCGACGCGGACGAGTTCTTCAATGGCCTGTACAAACAGATCTTCCGGAACGGCCGGCATCGACAGACGGCTATTGGAGTTGGCAAAACGCTGCGCGTTTTTTTCCGGACGGAAGAGCTGAATGCTGCCGTCTTTTGTGCGGTAGGCTTTCAGACCTTCAAAAGTTTCCTGCGCATAATGAAGAACCATGGAAGCCGGATCCATTTCGATCGGTCCAAACGGGACGATGCGGGCATCATGAAAGCCGCCCTGATCCTTATCGTAATCACAGATGAACATGTAGTCGGTGTAGTATTTGCCAAAGCCAAGCGGGCCCTGGGGTTTTTCTTTCAGTTCTTTGCGCGGTTCAAAACGAATATCCATACAAATAAACCTTCCTTCTTTGAATTTTCTTAACCTTACGCCCCGCATAATTCTTTGGCAATCGGTGCGGGGCAAACGCCGTGATCCCGACGAAAAAATGAATCAAAACCATGCCAAAACCGACAATCTTCTTTCAGGCCGCTTTCAAAATGTTTCTTTGTTTTCACTACTTGACGATTTTAAGAAAAAACACGGCTCCCGGATAGCTGTCCGGGCTGTTCCCGCCGTCACTGCCTTCGGATTTTCCGTCCGTTTCGGTTTGCCGCCGCCTTTTCTCAAGGACACCGCAAAAAATGAAAAATGCTTTCCTTTCCCCACCTTTTTGAACCCTCTTTTCCCGAATTTTGCGGATTGGAATGACCAGAGGAATCAGCCAATGACGTGCGTGCTATACTGTTTCAGATTTTCCAGAAAGAAAGAAGGAAACAAAATGAATCTGATCATCCCAGAAAACTATGACCCGGTCCTCGATATTCGGCAGACCCAGGAAGCCATCAAATACATTCGGGATACTTTTCAGCACGAATTTGGCAAGGAAATGAACCTCACCCGTATTTCGGCACCGCTTTTTGTACCGAAAAGTTCCGGACTGAATGACAACCTGAACGGTGTGGAACAGCCGGTTCACTTTTCCATGAAAGTCCTTCCGGAAGAAGATATTGAAATTGTGCATTCCCTCGCGAAATGGAAACGCGCCGCTTTAGGCAAGTACGGCTTTGGCCTTCATGAAGGTCTCTATACCAACATGAACGCGATCCGTAAGGACGAAGACCTCGACAATCTCCACTCCGCCTATGTGGATCAGTGGGACTGGGAAGAAGTCATCGCCAAAGACGAACGCACGGAGCAGACGCTGCGCGAACATGTACTTCGCATTTTTAAAATCATCAAGCACATGGAACACGAAGTCTGGTACAAATACCCGCAGGCGGTAAACCGCCTTCCCGATTCCATTACCTTCATCACATCCCAGCAGCTTCTCGACCGCTATCCCGATCTTTCTCCGAAAGAACGTGAAGACGCGGCGACAAAAGAATACGGATGCATCTTCCTGATGAAAATCGGCGCTCCGCTGTCCAACGGTCAGAAGCACGACGGCCGCGCACCGGACTACGACGACTGGCAGCTTAACGGCGATATCCTGTTCTGGTACGAACCGCTCCAGACCACGCTGGAAATTTCCAGCATGGGTATCCGCGTCGACGAAAACTCGCTGCACGACCAGCTGAAAGCGGAAAAAGCGCTCGACCGGGAAAACCTGCCGTTCCATAAAGCCATTCTGGAACAGAAACTGCCATACACCATCGGCGGCGGTATCGGTCAGTCCAGACTGTGCATGCTTCTCCTTAAGAAAGCGCACATCGGCGAAGTTCAGGCGTCCATCTGGCCGCAGGATATGCTCGATGCATGCGAAGAAGCCGACATTCAGATTCTGTAAGAATAAGAATCCTGTATTTCCATTCGACACAGGCTAGACACTGGGCAGTTCTTTCCGTCCTGCTGATTCAAAAGAAAAGCAGCCGCTCACGCGGCTGTTTTTGTATGCATTTTTAAAATTCCAGTTTCGATCTTTGCAGGTTACGAAGAACAAAATCGTTTGAGAATCCCTTTATTCTTCGATGAATTCGCGAATCTGATGCAGATCGAGGGAAGGATACTGTTCGAGGAATTCAAGCAGTTCGCGCGCCATGATCTTGGCGCCTTCCGTCTGTTTGGATTCGATGTTGAGCGGAAGCAGATTTTCGTGCAGCGACATGCGCAGCAGAGCCCATCCGTCACCATGATCCGTACCAAATTTCAGACGGACGCCTTCGTAGTTTGGCTGTACGAGCGTAATCGTGCTGCTTTCCTGCGCGGCGTACGCCTTGAGATCTTCAATGACCTGGCGGCCATATTCCTTGAACGCCTTCTCGTTAATTTTGAGACGGAGTTCCTTTTCGGCTTTTGGATGGCCGAGCGAAGCGATCAGATCGCTGATGGAATGCGAAGCCGCTTCGACCACAATCCGGCTGGCGAGATAGGCGCCGTCATCCAGATAGTAGTTTTCACGGAACGCCGCATGACCGCTGGTTTCAATGGCCAGTTCGGCATCGACGCCTTCGTCGTTCAGACGCTTGGCTTCGTTAATGACATTTTTGTAGCCGCGTTTGAAGCGGTGATGCTGGATATTATGCTTCTCCAGGAATTCGCCAAGCTCATCGGACGTAACCGAATCCGTTACTACGGTCATGCCCGGATGATGACGAGCCGCCAGAACGGATGCCAGAGCGACAATATCGTTACGTCCAATCGGGTTCCCATTGCCGTCTACAGCAGAAGAGCGGTCGACATCGGTATCGAAGATGATGCCCAGATCCGCATGATTGTCTTTTACCGCCTTTACGAGCGATGCCATGGCTTCCGGATTTTCCGGGTTTGGAATGTGGTTAGGGAAATGTCCGTCCGGATCGAGGAACTGGCTGCCTTCGGTATTCGCGCCAAGCGGCTTCAGAACCTGATCGACGAAGAAACCGCCGGCACCGTTTCCGGCATCTACAACCACGTGAAGTTCTTCAAGCGGAAGATCGGGGTTCACGGCTTCCTGATCGACTTTTTCCCGAATGATGTTGCGCAGATGCTCCGCGTAGACGCTCATCAGATCCGATTTGGTAATGGAACCGCCGGGTTTATGGTTGAACGCTTCCCGTTCGGCAATATCGATGACCTGAGCAATTTCATTGGAATCCAGGCCGCCGCCTTTATAGAAAAACTTCATGCCGTTGCGGTTGGCCGGCATGTGACTGGCGGTAAGCATAATGGCACCGTCCGCATCGAAATCATCAAAAATGGTCGACATGAACATCGCCGGCGTCGTGGAAAGACCAGTATCAAAAACGTCCACGCCATCATAAACGAGGCCGTCCATGACCGCATTCGCCAGAGCTGGACCCGAAAGACGGGAATCGCGGCCGACCGCGATCGTCATATCCGTTTTGCCGGTCCGTTTGCGCAGCCAGGCCGTAAACGCACGAGCCAGAGCGCGCACTTCCTTATCGGTCAGATTGACCGGTTCTTCCGGATTCAGATCCAGGGCAACTCCGCGAATATCGCTGCCGTTCTGGAGTTCTTTTAAATTCATCGTATTCTCTCCTTTGCGTATGTTTTCTCATCCAGATCCGCAAGCGTGATTTGCCCTTGCGCTCTGGCTTGGTATTCGTATTTCGTCTGAAAACAGATTCTTTCTGGCTTTACCAACCCGATCGAGAATCGTTTTCCATCGTTTTCATTATAGCCGTACCGACATCCTCTCTGCCGGACAGCGCATAAAGAAAACGGCTGTCTAAACCGTGCAGGTTTTCGACAGCCGTTCTGTTCCATCCGCAACGCAGGGTGAAAATGGAATTCAGTTTTTCATAAATTGGAAGAATGTTTAGTGTTCATGGCGGATCAGGCCGAACGCTTTCGAGCATTCCATCACAACGACTGGAACGAAGATCAGACCGATACCGATCAGATACAGTTCGCCCGTCAGATAAATCGTACTGAATGCGCTCATGACACCTGGAACAAAGAGAACCAGCGCCATCATGACAAGGGAGAACAGAGCCGCGTAGTTCAGATGCTTATTGGAGAACACGCCGATTTTGAACAGAGACTGCTCGGAACGCATGTTATACGCCTGAACGGTCTGCGAGCAGGCAAGAACCATGAACGCGAGCGTACGGCCGGCGTTTTCCACATGCATCGTATTTTCACCGATGTAAAACGCTATAATCGCGAGGGCGCCAAACATCAGACCCTGAAGGATGATCCGCAGACCGAAGCCGCGGGCGAAGATGCCTTCATTGCGCGGTTTTGGTTTTGCCAGCATAACCGAATCGGGGACAGCTTCCATGCCCAGCGCAATGGCGGGCAGAGAGTCGGTGACCATATTGATCCACAGCAGCTGCATCGAAAGGAAAATGCTCTGTTTTGAAATCAGCATGACCAGGAATACGCAGATGACTTCGCCGATGTTCGTGCCAAGCAGATAGCCGACGACGTTCTTGATGTTGTTGTAAATGCCGCGGCCTTCCTTGACCGCTGCGAGAATCGTCGCAAAGTTGTCGTCGGTCAGCGTCATGTCCGCTGCACCTTTGGCAACATCGGTACCGGTAATGCCCATCGCTACGCCGATATCGGCGGATTTCAGAGCCGGCGCGTCGTTGACGCCGTCGCCGGTCATGGCAACGACTTTACCCTGACGCTGCCAGCTCTTTACGATACGAATCTTGTTTTCAGGCGATACGCGCGCATAAACCGCGATGTCGTTGACGTTCTGGTCGAGTTCACGATCGCTCATGGCGTCGATCTGACGGCCGGTAACGGCTTTTTCACCCGGCTCAAGAATGCCGAGTTCCCTGGCAATCGCACTGGCGGTAACTACGTGGTCGCCGGTAATCATAACGGTACGGATGCCGGCTTTCCTGGCTTCCGCAACCGCATCCCTGGCTTCCGGTCTTGCCGGGTCAATCATGCCGACCATGCCCAGGAACGTCAGATCCTTCTCAATGTTTTCTGCGGAAAGATCGGAAGGCAGTTCATCGAATTCACGCTTGGCAATCGCAATGACACGCAGCGCGTTTTCCGACATTTTCTGGTTGATCTCTCTGGCTTTTTCCTTGTCGCCATGCGTGATCTTATCGAGCATTTCGTCAACCGCACCTTTAGTGATGGCAACGTATTTTCCATCCATCTTGTTGATGGACGTCATCATCTTTCGATCCGAGTCAAACGGAAGTTCCACAACACGCGGATATTCCTTGTTCAGATCTTCCTGTTTCATGCCGTTTTCGTCAGCGGCCATGACAATGGACGTTTCCGTCGGATCGCCGATCTGAATGGCTTTGCCGTTTTCCCAGCTGATTGTACCGTCGGAATCGAGCGTGCCGTATTTAAGCAGTTCACGAAGACCTTTGGAACTGTCGCTGGTCACTTTTTCCACGACGTTCGAACCGTCGACATAGCCTTCAACGACCGTCATGAGGTTCTGAGTCAGCGTACCGGTTTTATCGGAACAGATGACCGAAGTCGAGCCGAGGGTTTCGACCGCCGGCAACTTGCGGATAATGGCGTTCTTCTTGACCATGCGCTGAACGCCAATGGAAAGAACAATGGTAACGATGGCGGGCAGACCTTCTGGAATAGCCGATACCGCCAGCGATACGGACGTCATGAACAGTTCCAGAGGCGGCTGACCGTCCATGAGGCCCACAACGAAGATAATCGCGCAGCAGACGATCGCCAGAATGCCGAGATACTTGCCCAGGGTGTTGAGCTTTTTCTGCAGCGGCGTCATCGTCTCGTTTTCATTATCGAGCAGGTTGGCAATGCGGCCCATTTCGGTATCCATACCGGTCGCGGTAACGAGCGCCGTGCCGGTACCGTAGGAAATCGAACAGCCGGAATACACCATCGTCTTTCGATCGCCCAGCGGAGCGCCTTCCTCGATGATCGCATCCGCTTCCTTCGTGGATGGAACACTCTCGCCGGTCAAGGCGGACTCTTCGGATTTTAATGCCGAAGACGTAATCAGACGCGCATCCGCCGGCACGTAATCGCCAGCTTCCAGACGAATCAGATCGCCGGGAACGAGTTCACTCGATTCCACGAGTGTTTCCTTGCCGTCACGGATGACTTTCGCCTGCGGGGCAGACATTTTACGCAGCGCATCCAGCGCTTTCTGCGCCTTGTCTTCCTGCATGACACCCATGATCGCGTTCACGACGACAATCAGAAGAATCAGAAACGGTTCAAACAGACCTTTGATTCCTTCATGATTCAGAAGCGATACGCTCAGCGAAATAACAGCAGCCGCAACAAGGATCAGGATCATCGGATCCTTGAACTGATCTATGAAGCGGGCGAACATGGTTTTCTGCTTTTTTTCTCGAAGCTTGTTGGGCCCGTATTTGGCAAGCCGGGCCTTGACTTCTTCACTGCTCAGACCATTCTGGATACTCGTCTTGAGTTCCTTTTCGGTCTGTGCAGGAGACTGATCATAAAATTTCATAAAGTCTCCTTCTGTCTTTAGACAAATCGAGTATAACAAGAGCATTTTTTGAAAACGCCCGCAGTGCCTGAGGCATTTGGGCAGCCAAAAACATGTGCCCAGTATAAAAGGCCTGACTGTTCGAAAACAGCCAGGCCTTTCTTGTTTTGTTTTATTTTCGGAATTCTTCATACAAATCTGATGATTTCATGGAGAATTCAAGACAACACGATACAGACTGCCTTACTTGGAGCCCTTAATATCGAGATGATCAATGGCATCCGCAAAGCTTTCCGGGTCGTTGAGGATGGAATAGTTTTCCGGGATTGGAAGATCTTCCGCTACAGGTTCTGGCAGAGCGGCATCCTTAGTTTCCGCAGTGCCCATCGCCGATTTGGCGAAGCTGTCGAACTGGCTGTCGGTCGTCTTCTTAACCTGACGTTCGAGACGGCGCTTGCGCAGTTTTTCCGCCATGGCACGGACTTCACGGTTCTGCGGACGGTCGCCGGTGCAGCCGGTTCCGGCAGGAATCAGCTTACCGATGATGACGTTTTCCTTCAGGCCGACGAGGTGATCGACTTTACCCTTGATGGTGGCATCGGTCAGTACTTTAGTCGTTTCCTGGAAGGAAGCCGCAGACAGGAAGGAGTCGGTTTCTACCGAAGCCTTCGAAATACCGAGCAGAACCGGCTTGAATTCGGCTGGGATCTTGTTCTGGTGCAGGTAGTCGCGATTGATGCGGGTGATGTTGTTCAGAGAGAGCTGAACACCGGTATTCAGATCGGTGTCGCCCGGATTGACAACGATAACTTTACGCATCATCTGGCGAATCATGACTTCCAGATGCTTGTCGGCAATTTCGATACCCTGCGACTGGTAAACCTTCTTAACCTCTTTCAGGATGTAGTTCTGAACTTCGGTTACGCCGGCAACCGCAAGCAGTTCCTTCGGGTCAAGCGGACCTTCGGTCAGAGGCTGACCGGCCACGATTTTCTGGCCGACCGCAACCCATGGACGAAGAGTCTGGTTTGCGTTGATCTTATGGGATACTTCTTCTTTTTCGGACTTGATGATAACTTCCTGACGCAGCGAGTTTTCTATACGTTTGATGGAAGTGATTTCACCGGTCACTTTGGCAATTACGGCAACGCCTTTCGGGTGACGCGCTTCGAACAGCTCTTCTACACGCGGAAGACCCTGGGTGATATCGCCGCCGTCACCGCCGGCAACACCGCCGGTATGGAACGTACGCATGGTCAGCTGGGTACCTGGTTCACCGATGGACTGCGCAGCCATGGTTCCTACGGCTTCGCCGACTTCAACGTCTTTACCGGTTGCCATATTCTTGCCGTAGCACTTGCGGCAGATGCCGTTTGTGGTCTTGCAGGAGAACGGCGAACGGATGGTTACTTCCTTAACGCCGGCATCGACGATCTTCTGCGCGAGATCTTCGGTTATGTACGTATCGGCTGGAACGATGACTTCGCCCGTTTCCGGGTTCAGAACATCCTGCTGGCTGTAACGGCCAACCAGACGATCGTACAGGGATTCGATAACCGTGTTGTTCTTGCGGTCGATCAGTTCGCTGACTTTGAAGCCGCGGTCGGTTCCGCAGTCGTCTTCCTTAATGATGACATCCTGCGCAACGTCGACCAGACGACGGGTCAGGTAACCCGATTCAGCTGTCTTCAGCGCGGTATCAGTCAGACCTTTACGTACGCCGTGGGTGGAAATGAAGAACTCGGATACGTTCAGACCTTCACGGAAGCAGGAATAAATAGGTACCTCGATGATGGATGGAACGTATTCGCCGGCTCTGGATTTGCCTTTCGCCGGGCGGGCCATCAGACCGCGCATGCCGGCGAGCTGGGTAAAGTTCGAAGTATTACCACGGGCACCGGAAGTCGCCATCATGTTGATTGGGTTTTTACGCGGCAGGTTGCTCATCAGCTCGTCTACGATATCGTTCTTGACGTTATCCCAGAGCTTGTTGAGGTGACGCTCCCATTCCTGCATGGTGAGCAGACCTTTCTGCTGGTAGTGCTTGAGTTCGTCGGCTTTTTCACGGCCTTCATCGACGTGCTGTTCCTTGTTCGGAGCAACTTCGATGTCGGACAGCGCAACCGTAATGCCGGCAACGGTGGAGTATTTGAATCCGAGAGACTTGATCTGGTCAAGAATATCGGCAACATCATCCACTTTGTAGCGCTTGAAGACTTCGGCGATGACTTTTCCGAGGTCTTTTTTCTTAACGGCTTCCGCAAGCGGGAGTTCACGGATGAATTCCTTCACGTCTTCACCCGGTTTGATGAAGTAGCGTTCCGGAGTCGCCTGGAAGTTTTCGGCGGAAACTTCGTTCAGGAACGGGAAGTCTTCCGGGAACATGCCGTTGAAGATGATTTTTCCGACGGTTGTCGCCAGATAGTCATTGGCGTGTTCGGGAGCGAACGAAGTTTTGTTCAGGCCGGATACAGGCACAGCGATACGGGAGTGCAGGTGAACCTGGCCGGTCTTGTAGGCGAGCATGACTTCGTCCACATCGGCGTAAACGGTACCTTCTGCATTCGCATAGCGGTCCCAGGCTTCGGCTTCTTTTTCGATGCCGGCTGCACGGTAGCGGTCGGCTTCTTCATGAAGTTCTTCGCTGGTTTCTTCCATCGTCAGATAGAAGTTGCCCATGACCATGTCCTGGCCAGGCGTAACGATAGGCTTGCCGTCTTTTGGACCCAGAATGTTATGGCTGCCAAGCATCATAACGAGGGCTTCGGCACGTGCTTCTTCACTCAGCGGTACGTGAATCGCCATCTGGTCGCCGTCAAAGTCGGCGTTGAACGCAGTACATACCAGCGGGTGCAGACGCATGGCGCGTCCTTCAACCAGTTTTGGAAGGAAGGCCTGGATACCCAGACGGTGCAGCGTAGGCGCACGGTTGAGCAGTACAGGATAGCCTTCGATAACTTTTTCAACGATCGGCCAGATTCTTTCGTCACGGGCTTCGATCAGTTTTTCAGCCTGTTTCGGGTTGTTGATGCCAGGGATGGCACCGGAAGCGGTGATTTCGTTAATAACGAACGGCTTGAACAGGTTGATCACCATTTCACGCGGAATACCGCACTGGTACATTTTCAGGTCCGGTCCTACCGCGATTACGGAACGTCCGGAGAAGTCTACACGCTTGCCGAGCAGGTTCTGACGGAAACGTCCCTGTTTACCTTTCAGGGAGTGAGACAGCGATTTCAGCGCACGGTTGCCGGCACCGGTGATCGCCTTGGAACGGCGTCCGTTATCGATCAGAGCATCGACAGCTTCCTGCAGCATACGCTTTTCGTTCTGCACGATGATGTTCGGCGTACCGAGATCGAGCAGACGTTTCAGACGGTTGTTACGGGTGATGACGCGGCGGTACAGGTCATTCAGGTCACTGGTCGCGAAGCGGCCGCCGTCCAGCTGCAGCATAGGACGCAGATCAGGCGGAATAACCGGGATGTTCTGAAGAATCATCCATTCCGGCTTGTTGTTGGAATGACGGAACGCGTTGATGGTATCCAGGCGCTTGATCAGTTTCTTGCGCTTTTCACTGCCGTCGGCCGCATCTTCGAGCTGCGAAGTCACTTTCGTGTACTCAGCTTCGAGATCGACATTCTGCAGCAGTTCCAGAACGGCTTCCGCACCGGTCTTGGCCTTGAATCCGCCAGGTCCGTACTGTGCGAGCTTTTCACGGTATTCCTTTTCAGCGAGAACCTGCTTGTAGGACAGGTCGCTGTCCATTGGATCGGTAACGATATAGCTGACGAAGTATACAACTTCTTCAAGCTGCTTCGGTGTCAGATCCAGAAGCAGGGCCATGCGGGAAGGAATTCCGCGCAGATACCAGATGTGTGCGACCGGAGCGGCCAGATGAATGTGGCCCATCCTCTCGCGGCGGACTTTGGACTGCGTGATTTCAACGCCGCAGCGTTCGCAGACCATTCCGTTGTAGTGACGGACTTTTTTATATTTGCCGCAGAAGCATTCGTAGTCCTTGGTCGGGCCGAAAATGCGTTCGCAGAACAGGCCGTCACGTTCTGCTTTCTGCGAGCGGTAGTTGATCGTTTCAGGTTTGGTTACTTCACCGTGTGACCATTTTTCAATGGTTTCCGGAGAAGCAAGCTGTACCTGAATCGAGGAAAAATTGTTTACTGACATTCGAGAAGTTCGCCCTCCAGTTCTTTGGTTTCATCTTCCTCCTGGTCGAGCTCGCTCTGGACATCTTCTGTATCGTCGCCTGCGTAGGTCGTGCCTTCGAGCGCTTGGGCTACAGCATCCGGATCGAGATCGTTTTCAAGAGGGGAATCGCTGACTTCTGCATCGGCTTTGCCGTCATCGACAATTTCAGCATCCTGAATGATGTCGATTTTTGCATTGTCATCTTCCACGTATTTCTGACCAGGTTTCGCGCTCGAAGCGTTCAGAGAAACTTCGTTGCCGTCGTCATCGAACAGTTTGACGTCGATGGCAAGACCCTGAAGTTCGTTGATCAGTACGCGGAAGGATTCCGGAACGCCAGGTTCCGGGATATCCTGGCCCTTGGTGATGGCTTCGTACGTCTGGATACGGCCGGTGATGTCGTCGGATTTGATGGTCAGGATTTCCTGCAGCGTATGGCTGGCGCCATAAGCTTCAAGAGCCCATACCTCCATCTCACCGAAACGCTGGCCGCCGTTCTGTGCTTTACCGCCAAGAGGCTGCTGGGTGATGGTGGAATACGGACCGGTGGCACGGGCATGCAGCTTGTCGTCAACCATGTGGGCAAGCTTGATCATGTACATGACGCCGACCGAGATACGTTCATCAAAGGGGAGACCCGTCTGACCGTCGTACAGAACCTGTTTTCCATCGAAAGTCATCTGGGCTTCTTTCATGACATCCGCCAGATCTTCGTTGGAAAGACCGTCAAATACGGACGTCGCAAATTTCTGGTTCAGTTTCTTGGCGGCATAGCCGAGGTGAATCTCAAGAATCTGACCGATGTTCATACGGGAAGGTACGCCGAACGGGTTCAGGATGATGTCGATTGGACGGCCGTCCTGCATGAACGGCATGTCTTCGATCGGCAGGATCTTGGAAATAACACCCTTGTTACCGTGACGGCCGGACATTTTGTCGCCTTCGGAAATCTTACGTTTCTGAGCAATGTAGACCTTGACGCGCTTGATAACTCCAGGCGGCAGATCCACGCCTTCTTCTCCTCGTTTGAACACCTTGGTGGAATGCACGATGCCGGCACCGCCGTGCGGTACTTTCAGGGAGTTGTCGCGCACTTCGCGGGACTTCTCGCCGAAGATCGCCAGGAGCAGCTTTTCTTCCGGAGAAGATTCAGACTGGCCTTTCGGGGTTACCTTTCCGACAAGGATATCGTTTTCGTGCACTTCGCTGCCGACCATGATGACGCCGTTTTCGTCCAGCTTCTTAATGGCGGCTTCGGATACGCTTGGAATGTCGCGGGTGATTTCTTCCGGTCCAAGCTTGGTTTCGCGGCAGTCGATATCGTATTCCTCAAGATGGATGGACGTGTAGACATCGTCGCTGACCATTCTCTCGGACATGATGATGGCATCCTCATAGTTGTAGCCGTACCAGGTCATGTACGCGATCGTTACGTTCTGACCCAGAGCCAGCTCGCCGTTTTCCATGGACGGTCCATCGGCAAGGATG
Organism: uncultured Allobaculum sp.; assembly: GCF_948576815.1. Classification (NCBI taxonomy): domain Bacteria; kingdom Bacillati; phylum Bacillota; class Erysipelotrichia; order Erysipelotrichales; family Erysipelotrichaceae; genus Allobaculum; species uncultured Allobaculum sp. Next base: position 27,569 of record NZ_CAPAEZ010000008.1, on the reverse strand, counting down.
TCGCCTTTTTCGACTTCTTCACCGACTTTGACAATCGGTTTCTGGTTAATGCAGGTCGATGCGTTGGAACGGCTGAACTTGCGCAGGTGATACGTATGTTCCACGCCGTTTGCATCGGTGTTTACGATTCGCAGGGAGTCGACATACGTAATTACGCCGTCTTCCTTGGCGATGATGCCGACACCGGAGTCCTTGGCAATCTTGTATTCGATACCGGTTCCGACGTACGGGGAATGCGGAGAAAGCAGAGGTACGGCCTGACGCTGCATGTTCGCACCCATCAGGGCTCGGGATGCGTCATCGTTTTCGAGGAACGGTACGCAGGCGGTCGCTACCGAAACGATCTGTTTTGGGGATACGTCGGCGAGTTCGACATCGGCGCGGTCGGCGATAATCGTTTCGCCGCCTTTACGGGCTACGACACGGTCGTGAATCAGACGGCCGTCGCGCACTTCGTTCGCCTGAGCGATAACGTAATCCGCTTCTTCATCCGCGGACAGATAACGCGCTTCTTCCGAAACGGTTCCATCCTTGTTTACAACACGGTACGGAGTCTGAATGAAGCCGTACTCGTTGATTTTTGCATAGGTAGTGAGGTTGGAAATCAGACCGATGTTCGGACCTTCAGGGGTCTCAATCGGGCAGATTCGGCCATAGTGAGACGAGTGAACGTCTCGAACTTCGAAGCCGGCACGATCACGGGTCAGACCGCCTGGGCCCAGCGCGGAAATACGGCGCTTGTTGGTCAGCTCAGCCAGCGGGTTCTGCTGGTCCATGAACTGCGACAGCTGCGAGGAAGAGAAAAATTCCTTAATGGCAGCGGTCAGCGGGCGGACGTTGGTCAGCTTCTTCGGAGTAATGCTCTTGGCTTCCTGAATCGACATTCTTTCCTTAACCACGCGTTCCATACGGGAAAGACCGATACGGAACTGGTTCTGGATGAGTTCGCCGACGGAACGGATACGACGGTTGCCGAGCATATCGATGTCGTCGGTTTCGCCGATGCCTTCCATAACGCTCAGGTTGTAGTCGAAGAAGGCATAAATATCCGGAATGGTGATCGTGTGAATCTGAGCAAACGGGTCGTTGCCGATAATGTGACGGCGAACGCCGTTCTTGTCTTCAATGTCGAATTCCTGTACGGCGGCACCGATCAGCCAGGCGGTGACGGTTTCGTCGTTCATGCGGGTCTTCAGATCGAAGACGGCGGCATCACTTAAGCGTTCTGGGGTAACGCCGATTTCATAGCGGCCGGCAATGAGGTCGAGATCGGAGTTGACGAGATCCTGACCTTTTGCGTTGGTCAGACGGCCGAGAGTGTACAGACGCTGACCGTAGTTGAGAACCGGATCAAAGTTTTCTTCACTCAGGATAACGGGTCTGGCGATCAGACCGGCGTAAATCCTGACGTCCTTGCCGTGCTCAACGATTTTAGCGACATCTTCTTCAGAAAGAACCTGTCCGCGTTCGAACAGCTCTTCGTCGATGGTGATGTCTTCGGCCAGGACACGGCCGATGAGACCGGTCCGGTAGCTGGCCGGAATGGTCACGATGTCCGCTTCAAGGAATTCCGGCTTGAAGGGGAACGGGTTCATGTAGGTACCCTTGGCGAGTTCTTCACGCAGACGGTTGCGGATATCGCGGGTTACATGGGTGCCTTTGGGGTAAACGACGTCTCCGTTAACATCCAGGATGTCCTGGGCGAGGGTGTTGTTCATCGTACGGGAGACGGCGGAAAGTTTCTTGCCGAGTTTGTAGCGTCCGGCTTTGGTCAGATCGTAGCGGCGCGGATCGAACAGCTTGTTCTGCATCAGCGTGATGGATCCGTCCAGAGTCGGGATTTCGTCGGAGCGCTGGTTGCCGTAGAAGGAAAGCAGCGCTTCTTCAGTGGTCATGACTTTGTCAGCCAGGAGGGTGTTTTCGATTTCTTCCGACTTGCCGAAGAAACCGTTGAACAGCATCAGATACTGATCCATGTATTCGCGATGGGTTTCATCCTGAATCGGATCCTTAGCCTGCTTGTCGATCGCCTTCATGAAGGTATCGAGTGCAGTCGTATCCTGGGTGTCGTCTCCTTTTTCCAGGGAGAAGGACATGCCCAGTGCTTTAAAGAAGATGGTAGACAGCATTTTGCGGCTGCTGTCGATCGATGTCATAATGGCTCGTCCGTTGGTGTTCTTCTTCTGCTCCGTCATGAACTCGAGCCAGGTTCCCCGGCTCGGGATGAGTTCACTGGCGTAGTTCTGTTTTCCAGTTTTGCTGTCAAAGCTTTCGGAAAAATAGGCGCCTGGAGAACGAACGATCTGGCTGACGATGACACGCTCCGCTCCATTGATAATGAAGGTACCGGTTTCAGTCATCATCGGGAAATCGCCAAGGAAGACTTTTTCCTGCTTGGTGATGACTTCTCCGTTCTCATTGACAATTTCAAGTTCCATGTCAACATCTAAGCGTGAAGCGTAGTTGCACTCACGCTCCATGGCTTTCTGCGCGGAACATTTTGGAGGTTCGAAGTGGAAGCCTTTGTATTTAAGTTTGATATTTCTGCCGTGGTTCTCGATCGGGAAGATTTCTTCGAATACTTCCTGGATTCCGTATTTTTTGAACCATTCAAACGAGTTGGTCTGAATTTCTACGAGGTTTGGAAGTTCGAGCTTGCCGGATACTTTGGAATAGTCCCGACGGAATGCTTTTTTCCCTTCCGGAACGATTTGGTATGGTTTATTGCTGTCCATGCGCACGATCCTTTCTTCTGAATTTCAAAAACAGTCAAAAACCCTCGGTTTATTGACTATTTAGCAATTTACTATAATATTATTAGCTTGCCAGCCTGTCAATCGATTGTTCTTTTTTTATTCTGAAAATTCTTGCATTCCGGCAGTTTTAATGCTAATACCAGTCGAACCCCCTCCTTTTTTGGGCATACGCCCCCGTATTGCGGCCCCTGAAATCGTCCGCTTTTCTTACTTTTTTCGTATTTTCGCACCGTTGCGAATCTGTACTTCCCTTTATTCTGAAGGTCCATACCGGAAAAATCGAACAGAGCGCCCACAAAACGCCCGACTTTTCCAAAGGATCTGCCAATCCTGAACACCTTAAGACGCAGACAGTCCAGGAGCGATTTCCAAGCGAAATCGTTTCCTGGACTGTTTTTTTGCATGAATTTCATTTTCGCGAAAACTCTGTATTTTTCCGCTCTGTTTTTTAAGCCGTTCTTACGGCTGAAAGAAACCATTTTTCCTTTCTGACCCGTACTCATTCCAGAGCGGTCTGGGTTAAAAGGCGCAGGCGCCTTGGCCTCTGTTTTCGCATAAGCGCCGGACTCGGTTCGAAATCCGGATCTTTCGGTTTTCGCCGCGGTTCTGGTTTTGGACGCAGTCTTTTTTCGGAACTTGACGGTGCGCGCTGAAAGCCCTGATTTTTCGAGCGGGAGCGCTGTGTGTGAATGCGGCGGGTCAGTTTGATCGTGCCTTCCCACATCTGCGGGATGAGCAGCAGAAGCAGCGGAATGAGTTCAAGACGCCCGGCCAGCATCGCAAAGCTCAGGACATACTTGGAAAAATCCGAGAAGGCGCCAAAATTGCCCATCGGACCGACTTCGCCTAGCCCCGGACCGATATTGTTGAGCGTAGCGGCTACCGCGGTGAAACTGGTCGCGAGATCCTTGCCGTCGAGCGTTACAAGAACGAGGCACACGACAAACGTCACCAGATAAATGGCGATGAACACGTTGATGGAACGAACCGTTTCGTGCGCGATCGGCTTGCCATCCATTTTGACCTTGCGCACCAGGCCGGGATGCAGAAGCATCTGCAGTTCCTTTTCAATGCCCTTGAACATGACGATAATGCGGGAGACCTTAATGCCGCCGCCCGTAGATCCGGCGCAGGCGCCGATGAACATGATCAGAACGACGAGTGTTTTCGCAAACGGGGTCCACTGGTTGAAATCGACCGTGGCGTAGCCGGTCGTCGTAATGATCGACGAGACGGTAAAGAAGACGTGATGGAACGCTTCAAACAGATTTGGGAACATCCACCATACCGATGTCACGATGAGCAGCACGACCGCGAGGATGATCGCCAGATACGTCAGAACTTCTTCCATGGAAACGGCCGTTTTGAATTTTTTCCGGACAATCAGGAAATAAAAGCTGAAGTTGATGCCAAACAGAACCATGAACACCGCGATAATTCCCTGCTGGAGCATCGTATAGTCCGCAAAGCCGCTGCTGCGCACGCTGAAGCCGCCCGTTCCGGCCGTTCCCATCGTCAGGGTGATCGAATCGAACAGCGGCATACCCGCCAGCAGAAGCAAAACGATCTGTACGATCGTCATCGTCAGATAAATGGTATACAGATACTTGGCTGTCTGCCGGACTTTCGGCACCAGCTTGGAAACCGAGGGACCCGGCGATTCAGCAACCATCAGGTTCATGAACGTGCTGCTCGTCGAAGGCAGAATGGCCAGCACAAAGACGAGAACGCCCATGCCGCCGATCCAGTGCGTAAACGAACGCCAGAAGCGGCTGCCGCAGGACATCGCGTCGATATCGCTTAAAATGCTCGATCCCGTGGTGGTAACCCCGAAGACCGTTTCAAAAAACGCGTCCGCAAACCGGGGAATCTCGCCCGAGATCCTGAAGGGCAGACAGCCCAGAACGGAAATCACGATCCAGGAAAGGGCGGTTGCCGCCATGGCTTCCTTCGGCCGTAAGCGCATGTGTTCCGGCTTTTAAGCGTCAGGAAAAAGCCGACCGTCAGACACAGCAGGGCGCACAGAAAGAAAATGAGCGCGATGGAATATTCGCTGTAGCACAGGGCGCAGACCATGGGCAGAAGCATGAAGCCCGCTTCAAACTTGCACACCTGTCCAAGTACGTAGGCAATGACAAACAGGTTCATAGGATTCTCTTCTTCCCTTCCAGAATGTCGTCCACATCCGTAAAGCCTTTACGGTTGGTAATGACCACGACCAGGTCGCCGGGCAAAATGACATCGTTTCCGCGGGGCAGAATGAGCATGCCCTTTCGCTCAATAAGCGTGATCAGCACCCCGCTTTTGAGCGCCAGACGCATCAGGGGCACGCCGATGACTTTCGATCCTTCCCGGATCTGGAATTCCAGCGCTTCCGCCTGATCGCTGGCCAGACGGTGCACCGTCCGGACATTGGAGCCCATGGAATTGGCCAGCGCACGCACGTGGCGAATGATGTATTCCGCGCTGAGCGTCTTCGGGTTGATGACCGTATCCAGTTCAAAGTCTTCAAACAGTTCATCCATATCAATATGGGTGACTTTCGTTACGGTTTTCAGATCCGCCTTGCGCTGGGCGAACAGGCTGAGAAAGACGTTCTGCTCATCCACGCCGGTCATGGCGATAAAGGCGTCCATTTCCTCCAGACCTTCTTCGAGCAGCACGTTCTGGCTCGAGGCGTCCGCGTGAATGACGACCGTATCCGGATACAGAACGGTCATGCCTCGCAGGCGTCGAGATCCTTATCGATAATTGTCGTTTCAATGCCCACACGTTCGAGCAGCTCGATCAGATAGTGAGACAGCTTGCCGGCACCGACCGCCATCACATGACGGATGCCGCCGACCGGAAGACCGGCGCTTGAAAAGAACTTGACGGACTGCGCGCGGGCACCGGCTATATTCAGAAGATCGCGCGCGTGGAAAACAAAGTCGCCGTCCGGAATGTACGTTTCCTTGCCGCGCTGGCAGATGCAGACGAGCACTTCGGCGTGAATGTGCGAATGAATTTCCTTAACGCGCAAGCCGTCCAGACAGGATCCCGGCTGAATGCGCAGTTTCAGAATTTCGCCATGACCGCTCGTAAAGTCATCGACATTCATCGCGCCGGGAAGCGAGAGAACGCGTTCGATTTCCTTGGCGGCCAGCAGTTCCGGGTTGATGATCATTTCCAGGCCCAGCGCTTCCTTGAGATAGTCCATGGACGAGCTGTATTCCGGATTGCGAACGCGGGCAATCGTTTTGGAACAGCCGGCCCGTTTGGCGAGCAGACAGGAAAGAAGATTGACTTCATCCTGCGTCGTCACCGCGATAAACAGATCCGCGTCGGCCACATCGAGTTCCGCCAGCGTATCCGGATCCGCGGCGTTTCCGCTGAATCCCATGATGTCGAATTTGGACGTCGCCTTGCGCACCTGCTCCGGCTTTGTATCCACAACTGTCAGATCATGCCCTTCCGCCGAAAGTTCGCCAGCCAGGCACATTCCGACTTTTCCAAGACCTGCAATGATGATCTGCATAACAAGCTCCTTTACTTCGCCGTGCCTTCCTGCACTCAGGACGGTTTATTTCGCGATACAGATTTTGAAAGCATCCGCTTTCGCGGGCTTTCTTTGGAAATCCTTTGGTTTCCATTTCGTCGTTTTTAATCTCAGTCACGCATCCTCTATCTGGACGCGTCGAATTCCTTAAATTTATAAAGCATCCATTCCAGAGCAACCGGATCGATTTCTTCTTCCTTCGCCATGGACATGACCATGAAAATGAATTTCTGGTAGGTCGGATCTTTCTGCATGCGCAGCAGATCGATCGTGGAAAGCCGCTCTTTGAGCTCGCCGTACTTTCGCATGTAATCCGCTTCCGCTAACATTTCCTTTTTCAGGGCAGCCAGCGTCCAGTCCAGATTGTTTTCGGTCGCTGTCGCACATTCAAACAGACCGATCTGCGCCTGATTCAGCTTGTCGTACAAAGTAAACACGGCATCGTGATCGAAACCGTCCAGATACAGAATCGTCAGCGCGTCCGAAGCAGCTTCGTCTGTGCTGGAATCGGCATACGTGTCACTTGGCGCATCGACGCTGGTACAGGGAGACGCTTCGGCCGCCTGCAGCAGATCGCGCATCGTCTTTTCGTCGGATCCGTCCGGGATCCAGGAATACGAATGGTTTCCCAGAGCTTTGAGCAGAGCCTTCTGCTGCTTTTCATTCATCGTGCTGGCGCGTTCAATCAGGATCATAGAGGTTCCTCCCTGTTTCTATAGATGCCCTTTTCTGTTTTTTTCTTTTTCGACGGTTTAGCCGTCCGCATGGGCTGACGATTTATAGAGTATCTGCATAGATAGGATTTATAAACCGTGGCGGATCGATCGTCATTCGTTCTGTATTGATTTGCTTTCAGACTATTGTATCGAAAACCGCAAAGCGCTTTCGGATTCATCTTCGACAGATACGTGAATCTGCCTGTATTTTTTTCGAATTTCTGAATATTCTGTTCTTGCGCCGGTTTCCTTTTCTGGAAACCGTCCGAAAAGGACGAAAACCGGACGGTAAGTCCTTATTTTTTTATTTCTATTTCGAATTCTGCTTTTCTGCATTTTGTCAGGCGGACGTTCTTTGCCGCCTGTGTGCCGCTTAATAACCCTGCCGCTCTGCTCTTCCTTCTGATTTGAGTCGATGCAGACCGGTCCAATTTCTTTTGAAAGGAGAACGCATGCTCTCAAAACACGCATTTCGCACTGCAGCGCTCTGTACGCTGTTCGCCTTTTCTTCTCTGGCTGCCGGCTGTTCGAATGCCGGCAGCGCCCAGAAAAAAGAGGCCGTAAACCTGTTTTTCGAATCCTGGAACCGCCTTTGCGAAGCCGATTCGCTCAAAGCCCACGGGGATATGAATCTTCTGGGCATCGATCTGGATTTCAACGCAGCGTATCAAAGCCAGCCGGCTGAACTGGCTTTTCTCGGAAAAGGCAGCGTTGCCGGACAGAGCGTGGACGCCGATTTTTATATTCGTGACGGTCACACGTATCTCAATTATGCCGGAACCAAATCGTCTTCTCTCGCCGCAAACCTCGGTATTAACGAAGAAGACGGATTCCATATGCCCAACCCGTTTCTGGAACTTTCCCGCAGCGAGCGGGAAAACCTCTTTGAATCCGTAAAAGTGGAAGGCAATGAATACACTTTTGTGCTCAAACCTTCAGAAGTCGCCAAATTTCTGGATTCTTATGGCGCGGTCGAAGTCGACAAAACCGTCCTTGAAGTCGAGATCGAAAACAAAACGATCAGGGAACTTTCGATTGACCTCAAGGGAACGTACGACATCGATGCGGCCAGCACGCCGCTTACCTTCCAGGCCGACATCGAAATCGATCAGGTCGGCGGAACCGTTCCCATCGACTTCCCTTCGGATCTGGCTTCATGGCCCGTCCAGTAAAACCAGGACTTTGTTTTCCTGTGTGCAGGCGGAAGCATCCGCCTGCTTTTTCTTTGGGCAGCCGTATGCAATCTGCTCTTGCCGTTTACGCGGTTTTGAGCTGGAAATGTAAATTGTTACATTTTATTCATTTTCTCCATGATGGTTTTGGATCTTTAGGCGGCCTTTGTTTATATTCTTTTTTCCCATTAAGGTTTGATAATTCCGCTCCGGCGATGAATCGGGAGGTCTCCAGCGCGCCTATACTTGAGAAAAGGAGGTGTATACCTCATGTATTCATTCCTCACCCCCGGCCAGGACCCTTTACCTTTCTCGGAAGAAATGCTCCTGGAATTTGAAGACCGCTATAATCTGTGTCTTCCCGGCGCCCTCAAGGACTTCTACCGCACGTGCAACGGTATGAGTATGGTCCATACCCCTCTGGAGGTAGACGGCCATACGTATGTCGTCGATCATTTCATTCCTTTATTTACCGGAAATATGTCAGCCGATCATATTCTCGACTTGTACTCGATGGGCAATCTCATTCCCGATACGTATTTTCCGCTCGCTTTAAGCGATACGGACGATGACTTTTTCCTCGACACCAGTACGGGATCGATCGTTCTGCTGCCGCTGGAGAGGCCGTCCAAGAAGAAGGAAATCGCCAGCGATATCGAGTCCTTCTTTAAGATGCTTGAACAGGCGCAGTGCGCCGGCTCCAGCAGTGCGGATCAGGATCTCTCCAGACGCATCCGCAAAAAGCGGCGCAGATCGTAACCTTTTTCTGCGATCGAATGCATAACACACAAAGCCATAAGAAAACCGCCCGTCGGCGCAGCTGTCTGTATTTTCATACAGTCCCCTGCGGCCGACGAGCGTTTTTTTGTTTCTTAACGTTTTATTCGGATGCGTATACGGATTGTGTGCAAAAGCGGGATTGCAGGACTCGTTTTCAGTGCGTTTCCCGTTTTCACGCTCTGCGATTTGCTTCTGCTTTTCCTCAGGTCAGTCTTTGACTTCGTCTTCCATCTGTACGAGAACCGGGAAATCCGCGGCTTTCATATGGTGATCGGCCACTTCAAAGTCGGTTCCGGTAAAGAGGTTGTACCATACGCCGTCTTTCAGGTTCGTCGAAATCAGAGCATCCGGCTCGGTTTTTGCGAGCAGGAAGGCACCCGCATAACCGTCCCGGCTGATGCGCAGAACAGGATGTGTTTCATCGATTTCATAGTCGATGACCGGCTGCGCCGAGAACAGCGTTTTGTGCAGATGCGCCAGCGTTCGAATCCAGTCTGCTGCCGCATCGTCTTCTTTCCATGCGATCGGATCGGCAGTAAAAATGTCCGGACGATGACTTGTTCGAATTTCCTGACCATGGTAAACGAGCGGCATGCCTTTGAGCGTAAACTGCAGCGCCGTCCAGTTTTTCCAGAGCGGCCAGTCCTTTACGTACTGACTGATCCGGTCGGTATCGTGGTTTTCCAGATAGCGCAGCTTGATGGCGTTTTGTGGAAGCTCGGCATCCTGACGGATCAGCGCGTCGACCCATTCTTCCATCGGCTTGCCGTCTTCAAAAATTTTCTCGCAGTACGGGAAGGCGTCGTAGTCATAGAGCACATCGAACGCTTCATACAGCGCCGAATCGCTTTCGCCGACGCGGCCATTGTCACGGCAGAACTTAATAAAGGGAAGATGACAGCTTTCCGCCAGCCAGAACAAATCCGGCTTTACTGTGTCGCAGGCCGCTCTGGCTTTTTTCCAGAAACTGGCCGGTACGCGGCTGGCGACATCGCAGCGAAAGCCGTCCACGATCGAAGCGTAATGCTTCAGAATTCGAATGAGTTCCTCCTGAAGCGCTTTGCTCGAAAAGTCGAGATCGACGATATCGCTCCATTCCCGGAACATCGGATACGGCTTGCCGTCTTCATCGCGGTAAAACCATTCGGGATGTTCCTGGACCATTTTCGAATCGGGCGAAGTGTGGTTGAAGACAATATCGAGAATGACTTTCATGCCTTTTTCATGCGCGCTCTGCACCAGATGTTTCAGATCCTCTTCCGTTCCCATTTTCGGATCGATTTTCCAGTAGTCGGCAATCGCGTAGGGACTTCCGTCCTCGCCTTTGCGCTCGACTTTACCCGTCGGGTGAATCGGCATGAGCCAGAGAATATCGGTTCCCAGATCGCGGATGCGGTCGAGATCTTCTTCGACTTTCGCAAAGGTTCCTTCTCTGGAATGGTTGCGTACGAATACGGAATAAATCATCTGCTTACTGAGATTTGGATTGGTGGATTCAGCCATAGTTTTCCTTCTTTCTTTGCGGTATTTTTCGGTTTCAGTATAGCGGCCGTATGCAGGGTTTGCCTTGCCTGCGCCTCATACCCGGCCGTCCTTTCAGGTCCCCAGAAGCGCATGCGTGAAAAAAGGACCGGATTTCTCCGGTCCCAGACTGCATAAATCGTATCGCTTCAATCGTATAAGGAAGAACTTCTGAATTACGCTTCGACTTCTTCGATGTCGAGTACGGTAAAGCCTTCCTTGGAAAACTGCTCAGTCATTCGTTTCTGATCGAACGGGCCCGTTGTCTTAACGAGCACTTCCGCGTTTTCCTGGCCGTGTTCGTACACGCTGATGGATGTTACCGAAATGTTGTTCTGCGCAAAAATGCGGCTGACTTTTTCGAGAACGCCTACGCCTTCGGGCAAGGACAGAATGATGCGGGTGCCTTTCTGTCCCCAGGAAAGCATGTCGAGGAACGCCTTGAAAATGTCGTTCTGGGTCAGAATGCCCGTCACCTGATCCTTGTCGTTCACGACCGGCAGGCAGCCGATGTCGTTTTTGAGCAGCTTTTCGGCCGCTTCTTCGAGCAGCGCGTTTTCGCCGATGGAAATCGGGTGCTTGATCATGACGGTGCGAACATCGGTTTTGGACAGCAGATAGTTGAGTTCGTAAATACTGAGGCTGGTCGCCTTGTTATTGGCGGCGATCATGCCTTCGGTAATCAGACCGATCAGATGATCGTTTTCATCGGTGACCGGAATGCGGTGAATCTTGTTGTAGCGCATCAGGTCGAGCGCGGCGGAAATCTTTTCGTCGCTGCCGACCGTGATGGGATTTTTCGTCATAAAGTTGTATACGCGAAACATAGTGGTCTCCTTTGCGCCGATCAGGACGCGCTTCCGCCCAGATAGGCGTTCTTGACGTCTTCAGACTGTGCCAGTTCGCTGGCCGGTCCCTGCAGGGAAATTTTCCCGGTTTCCAGTACATAGGCATAGTCCGCAATGGAAAGAGCCATGCGGGCGTTCTGTTCAACGAGCAGAATCGTCGTTCCCGTCTTCTGGATATCCTGAATAATATTGAAGATTTCCTTGACGAGAATCGGAGCCAGACCCATGGACGGCTCATCGAGCAGAAGCAGCTGCGGTCTGGCCATCAGGGCGCGGCCCATGGCGAGCATCTGCTGTTCGCCGCCGGAAAGCGTCGACGCATCCTGGTTTTTACGTTTTTCGAGAATCGGGAAGCGTTCGTAGACTTTCTGCAGATCTTCGGCGATGCCCTTCTTGTCCTTGCGCAGATAGGCGCCCATCATCAGGTTTTCATACACGCTCAGACCCGGGAAGACGTGGCGGCCTTCCGGAACCTGCACCAGTCCGTTGGACACGATATGGCGCGGTTTGGCTTTGTAAATGGACTCATCCTTGAAGATGACATCGCCTTCGCTCTTTTTCACGATGCCGGAAATGGCCTGCAGAAGCGAAGTCTTGCCGGCGCCGTTGGAGCCGATCAGCGTAACGATCTGTCCGGGTTCAACGGAAATGGAAACGCCTTTAAGCGCTTCGATTACGCCATAGTGAACATGGAGATTTTTAACTTCGAGCAAAGCCATGCTTACACCTCCTCGCCCAGGTACGCCTTGATGACGAATTCGTTGTTCTTGATTTCATCCGGCGTTCCGTACGCGATCAGCTGGCCGTAGTTCAGAACGAAGATGCGTTCGCACAGGTTCATGACCAGGGACATGTCGTGCTCGATCAGAATGATGGTGAGCTTGTACTTGTCGCGCAGATGATGAATCAGCTGGGTAAGCTCTTCGGTTTCCTGCGGGTTCATGCCGGCTGCCGGTTCATCCAGAAAGAGGATGCTTGGCTGGGTTGCCAGCGCCCGGGCGATTTCCAGGCGGCGCTGTTCGCCGTACGGCAGGTTCGTCGCCTTGTCGTAGCGCTTTTTGTACAGACCGACTTCCTGCAGATATTCGCAGGCTTTTTCTTCGATCCAGCGTTCCGCGTTGTAATAGCGGGACGTACGGAGCAGACCGTTGAATACGCCGTAGCCGGCGTTCTTGTGCATGGCGAGCTTGACGTTTTCCAGAACGGTCATGCTTTTGAACAGACGAATGTTCTGGAACGTCCGCGCCATGCCAAGTGCGGTGATCTTGTACGGCTTCATGCCGCCGATCTGCTGCTTCTTGCCGTCGACATTGAGTTCAATCAGACCTTCGGACGGTTCATACACGCCGGTCAGCAAGTTGAACAGCGTGGTCTTGCCGGCACCGTTCGGTCCGATCAGACCGATCAGTTCGCCGGGGTAGATTTCCATGTTGATGCCGGAAACCGCAGCCAGACCGCCGAAGTTTTTGGAAAGGCCGGTAATTTTTAATACGGAGTCCATCACGCTTCCTCCTTTTTCAGTTTACGCTTTTTCAGGAAACGCTCGATGGAAAGTTCCCAGGAGCCAAGGATGCCCTGCGGACGGAAGATCATCATCAGAACCAGAGCGGCGCCGTAAATGATCATGCGCAGGTCGGTGAACTGCTGCAGCCACATGTTGAGGATGCCGATCGCGATGGCCGCGATAACGGAAGCGGACATGCTGCCCATGCCGCCGAAGACGACCATAACCAGAATGTCGATCGATTTGTTGAAGGTAAACTGGTTCGGGTTCAGTACATAGAAGTAGTTGGCGAACAGGCTGCCGGCCAGAGAAGCCAGAATGGCACCGATAATAAACGCCATGACTTTGTATTTCGTGGTGTTGATGCCCATGGCTTCGGCTGCGATTTCGTCATCGTTGATGGCGATGCAGGCACGGCCCTGGGTCGAGCGGACGAAGTTTGTGCAGACGATAATCGAAAGCACAACCGCGAAAAACAGGATCGGCCAGGTGGTCAGTTTGGGGATGCCCATCAGACCGGCTGCGCCGTTGGTGATTTTCATGTTCTGAATGCAGATTCGAATAATTTCTGAAAAGCCCAGCGTCGCAATGGCGAGGTAGTCGCCGCGCAGACGCAGCGTCGGAATGGAAACGACCAGAGCGGCCAGCGTCGAAATGACAAAGCCGATCAGAATGCCCAGCGCCATGCCGCCGTAGTTGGGCATCATTTTCGTAACGATACCGGCAGAATAGGCGCCGATCGCCATGAATCCCGCATGTCCTAAGGAGAACTGTCCGCAGACGCCGACAATCAGATTCAGGGAGACAGCCAGAATAATATTGAAGCAGATCGTAAAGATCGTCGATTCATAGTAGGAGTTGATAACGCCCGCGCCCATCAGAACCCAGACGAGGGTAAAGATGCTCAGTGCAATCACCGTCCAGATCAGGTTGGTTTTTGTCAGAACCTGTTTTGCCATGGATTACACCTTCTCTCTTTCGTTCTTGCCAAACAGACCGGTCGGCTTGATGATCAGCACCAGAATCAGGATGGCATACACGATGGCGTCGCGGTACAACGAGGAGCCGTAGGCAACGACCAGCGTTTCGGCAACGCCGATAAACAGACCGCCCACAAGCGCGCCCGGAATGGAGCCGATGCCGCCGAAGACGGCCGCAACGAACGCTTTCAGACCAGGAACCATACCCATCAGCGGGCTGGCTGCGTTGTAGTACACACCGACCAGCATACCGGCCGCGCCCGCGAGGGCGGAACCGATCAGGAAGGTGAAGGAAATCGTATTGTCGACGGAAATACCCATCAGCTTGGCGGCATTTTCATCGGCGGAAACGGCACGCATCGCGCGGCCGATTTTTGTTTTCTGAATGACGAGCGTCAGAAGAATCATCAGTACGATCGTTACGGTAAAGATGACCATCTGAATATAGGAAATACGAACCGGACCGAGCTGCCATGAGGTATCCGGCAGAAGCTTCGGATACGTTCTTGTGGACGTGCCCATGAACATCTGGGTCGTGTATTCAATGACATAGCTGACGCCGATCGCGGTAATCAGCGCGGTAATACGGGGCGCCTTTCGCAGAGGACGATAGGCAATGCGTTCGATGAGTACACCGAGAATTCCGCAGACGATCATGCACACGATCAGGGCCGGCAGAAATCTCATGCCCATGTAGGTAGTTACGAAAAAGGCTGTGTAGGCACCGATCATATAGATGTCGCCGTGTGCAAAGTTGATCAGTTTGATGATTCCGTACACCATCGTATAGCCGAGGGCGACCAGCGCGTAAATACTGCCAAGCGACAGTCCGTTGATCACCTGCTGCAGAAACACTTCCATATGGAGTTCTCCTTTCTTTTGAAAAAAGCAGGGGATCAGACCCCTGCTTTCTGAATGGATTCAGGTTTTCAGCTTATTCTACGCTTACTTCCTTGACGTTGGACTGAACACCGTCAACGAGTTCAACAACGAGAACGGATTTTGCTGGAGTGTGGTTTGTCTCATCAAATGTGAAGGATCCAGTGATACCGGAGAAGTCTGCTTTCTTGATGGCTTCGTTCAGTTCTGCACCCGTCGCACCGGACGTTTCGAGACTGGAGAGGAGCAGGTTGGTTGCATCATAGGCAAGCGCCGCAAACATGCTTGGTTCTTCGCCGTATGCTGCTTTGTAGTCTTCGATGAACTTGGACAGTTCTTCGCTTGGATCAATCGCTGTGTAGGCGGTTGTGTAATAAATATTGTTGGCGTAGTCGTTGCCGATCTGCTGGATGAAGTCAGCGGAGTCAAATCCGTCTGCACCGATGATCGGTTTTTCAATGCCGGCTGCCTTGGCTGCCTTTACGATCTGGGCTGCTTCGTTATAGTAGCCGCCAACGTAAATAACATCGAAGTCGAGGTCTTTGATTTTGGTAATGAAGCTTGCAAAATCCTTGTCGCCGGACTGGTATTCGGAACGGTCGAGAACTTCGCCGCCGAGGCTTTCGAATTCTTCGGTGAAGGCTTCGGCCAGGCCGGAACCGTAGTCGGATACTTCGTTCAGGACAACGGCTTTTTTCGCGTCAAGATCGTTGTAGGCATATTCCGCCATGCCTTTGCCCTGATAGCTGTCTTCAAAGCAGACACGCCACGCATATTCATATGGTGTACCATCTGCCTTGAGCATGGCGTTTACCTGCGTTGCGGAAGGAGAAATTACAGGAACCTGCTTCGATGTCGCAAATTCATACGTAGCGATGGAGCTTGCGGAAGTCGCAGGTCCGACAACGCCGACAACACCGTCCTGTTCGATCAGTTTCGTAATTGCAGCAACCGATTCAGCCGGTTCGCCCTTGTCATCAAATTCAACCGTTTCTACGGTGAAGGGCTTGTCTTCACGGGCGTTGAACTGCTGTACAGCGATTTTCGCACCGTTAATTTCTTTTGTGCCGTAGTCAGCGACCTGACCGGTCAGCTCGAAGTTGAGACCGATTTTAACGGTATCGCCAGCTTTGGCGGAAGAGCCTGCAGCAGAATCTGCGCTACTGCTGCCAGTTGCAGGAGTGCTTGAGCAGCCAGCGAGCATGGATGTGCAGAGTAATGTGGCTCCGGCTGCTTTCCAGAAGTGTTTTGTCATTTTGTTCCTCTTTCTAAAAAGATAGCTTAAATATTAAACGCAAAACCGATAATCTCAACATATCTTCCCGTGCCCTTCCCTTATTTCTGCGTTTTTGTGTGCTTTGTACGTTTTTTTCATGAAAATAATTGAAAATGAAATGAAAACTTCTTGCTTTGGTGTACACGTTTCATTCACATTTGACCCGATTTGGATCGAAAACGCCCGAGTCACCCGTACAATCGTTCTCCCTGCCGTCAAAAAGCGCACTTTTCTTCCCGATCCGATCCTTTCCGAAAACCGTCGTTTCCTTTCCACAAGCAGACGCATTCCGACAAAACCCGCCCGATCGAGCCAAAATTTCGATCGGACGGGTTTTATTCTCTGGTTTTTGCGATCTGCGAACCGTTTCTGTGAGTACCTTACGGGGTGCGGATCGCATTCCAAAGTCAGCGCGACGAGAAAAACTCATCAAACCGGAAGCGGAAAGGCGGCATGCCCAGCGTACTGATAATGGCTTCGCCAATCTGCAGCCGGGTGATATCCACGTCTTCAACGACCGTCGTTTCCCGAATCTGCTCGACCAGTCCTCTTGACGTGATATTGGACAGGAAGCTTGCCGAACGCAGATTCATTCCATAAAGATCCTTGATGTAGCCGCGGGAATTGGAATCGTTGACCCGAAAAGCGAACGTTGTCGCGAAACCGGAAAGAATGCTTCGCGCCAGGTTTTCGCCATACGCTGCCGAAATCTGATCCACGTTCTGAATTCCGATCGCGAACTTGGCGCCCAGGCTTCGTCCAAAATTGACGCCGTCGTCAATGTGTTCGAGATGCGGAAGCAGCCGGAATTCATCGAGCATGAAATAAACGTTTCCTTCGTTGCTCTTGCGGCAGAGCGCTTCCTTGATTGCCAGATCGACCAGCAGCTTATAAATCGGTGTAAGCAGATTGCCGATGCCCGTGTCATATTCGATGAAAATGACACGGCCGCCTTTCTGGCGAACCAGTTCCCGCATGGAGAGCGTTCCCTTCTGCTTAAAATTGCCGATCAGAATTTCCCGCACTGCCTGCTGCAGTTCCGAGACGACGCCCATTGTCTGTCCGGACTTCGGATCATCAATATACGTACTCATCGACTTCAGATCCGGATAGGAAAGAAGAATTTTCTTCATGGCTTCCGGAGAGAACGTATCCAGCATGGAACGGAGCGCCTTGTTATTGTGATGCGCCGCCATTTTCTCGGAGCGGATCATGTGCAGCATCAGCGCCGCAAACAGGTCTTTCGCCGCATTTGGGAAAAACGGCTGCGAGCTGTTGTGAATCTTGTCATAAAAAAGCGTACCGGCAATTTCGTAGACGTTTTCTTCGACGCGGTCATCGATCATGACTTCGTTAAAGACGTTCCAGCAGTCAAAACCAGCGCCGCCGGTAGCCCGGGCATCGTTGCTGATGACGACATCGCCCGGACAGTAAAACTCATCGTAATAGTCGCCTTTGGTATCAAAAATGATCAGCACATCCTGTCCGGTCAGTCCGGCACGGACATTGCGGATCAGGTGATTGAAGCAGTTGGATTTGCCGCTTCCAATTCCGCCAAGCAGAAGCAGATGGCGTGACAGCATCTGCTCACCCGGACAGAGCAGTACACTGTTCCCGGTTCGAAGCGTTCCGGGAAGGCCGAATTTTGCCGTCTGTTCTACGTAAGTCAGATCATCATGAAGATATTCACCGCTGAGAATCTGTTCGTTGTATTCCATTTTCTTTTCCTTTCTTCCATACATTGAGGCTGAAGCATTGGACTAGCTGGGAGGAATCAGTAGGACATGCCCTTCTGTTCGTCTTCTTCCTCCTCTTTAGAGGAACTCTCCCCGCTGTCTGATGGCAAAGAACCGTCCTCCATGCTGGGCTCATCGGACAGACTCTGATCTTCGGACTGGGCCTGTTCTTCGTTTTCAGATGTTTCTTCTTCCTGATCTGCCGATTCATCCATGTTTACATCATCCGAATGGTTCCGATCTTCCTGTTCTCTCTGGTCTTCGTTTTCGTCGTAAGAGTCGTCCATGTTCAATTCGTCGGATTCGACCTGATCCTCCTGTTCCGTCTCGTCTTCACTTTCCTCGGGAGAATCGTCCATGTTCAGTTCATCGGACTCGACCTGATCTTCCTGTTCGCTCTGGTCTTCACTTTCTTCGGGAGAGTCGTCCATGTTCAGTTCATCGGATTCGACCTGATCTTCCTGTTCAGTCTGATCTTCACTTTCGGCTGCGGATTTGTCCTCGGTCTCTTCGACCGCTTCGCTTTCCTCTTCCTGTTCGCTCTGATCTTCGCTTTCAGCCTCAGATTCGTCCTCGGTCTCTTCAGACCTTTCACTCTGATCTTCCTGCTCAGTTTCGTCTTCACTTTCTTCGGGGGAGTCGTCCATGTTCAGTTCATCGGACTCGACCTGATCTTCCTGTTCAGTCTGATCTTCACTTTCGGCTGCGGATTTGTCCTCGGTCTCTTCGACCGCTTCGCTTTCCTCTTCCTGTTCGCTCTGATCTTCGCTTTCAGCCTCAGATTCGTCCTCGGTCTCTTCCGCTGTTTTGCTTTCGCCTTCCTGCTGATCCTGGTCTTCGCTTTCGGCAGCTTCTTCCGCTTTCTTTGGTAAAACCTCCGTGTTCAGTTCTCTGTTGATCGTCTGGTCTTCCTGCTCGGCCTTTTCCGCTTCTTTGTGGAAAGAGGGATCCGGCGGCAAGTTATTTATGCCTTCGCGTTCTCCATAAACTGCCTGATGCAGCCGCTGCCATTCCGGATCCCGCTTATACTCCGTCTGGTTTTCCGGACTGTATCCATGATCATCCATGTACTGCTTAAGCCGCTCCTGTTCCGGGGTCAGCAGAGATTTTTCGGAAGCGGGCTCAGCTGGACCAAGTTCTGGATGCTCTGCCTGCCGAATCCGATTGCAGACATCCTTATAGCTGTCCTCTGCTTTATAGTCGATTCCATGATCATCGCAGTATTTCATGAGCATCTCTTTATCGAGATTTTCTTCGATGTTCGGATCCTGTAACTGGCTGATCGCATCCTGAAGGTGTCTGGAATATGAATCACAGGCATGCGATTTTTTATACTCTTCATACATCTGGTCTTTGCCGAGAGTTCTTTCGTTGGATTCAAAAACTTTTCGAACGCCTTCTTCTCCTTTGCGGTCGGCTGTTCGCTCCCCGGACTGGACGTTATAGCGCGGATCCACTTTGTCTTGATTGCTGTAGTAGTTCACGAGCTGATTGCCCGCATCCCGTTTAAAATTGCTTTCCCAGACTTTGACTTCCATGGGATCCGGATGCGTCACTTTTCCGTCGATCGCATCCCGCTGATAGGCGTGATAGTATTCGTGATAAACCGTATTCACCAGTTCGGCCGGCGCATCCGGACGATCGCAGTAATACAGCTGCCCGTTTTCCGCCATATACTGCCGGCCTTCTTCCACAAGGTAGCGGTTGAGGCGTACGACATTTTCTTTCTCATCAAAAGATCCGAAGTATCCTCCGCTCATGGGTTCAAACCACATCGGCCGGCGTTCAATCCCGTATTCGTCTGCGACGCGATTGCCCAGCTCCTGCAGCGCTGCCTTCCGGTTTTCGACGCTCATCCGGTTCCAGTTCGAAGAAGCAAAAGACTGATAGAGCTTTTCATCGCTCATAAGCGCAAAGCGCATCTGTCGTAAGTTCATGACTTTCTGCTCCTTTTAGCGCGGTCCCTGCCAGATGAGCCGTTCGCCCAGGACGGGATCTTTTTTCCACAGATCGTAAAGACGGAATGCTTCCACAATTCCTCCGGCTCTGTGAATTTTTTGAATCACAGGAACGGTATATTTTTCATCCGTCTCAAACGGCTCATGATTCATCCATCGCTCCAGTGCGGGTTTCGAGCCGTCTTCAAAGGTGCGCTGAAAGTCTCTGGCGTAATACATTGCCGCCTGCGCATCGAGGTACGGACACTCTTCCTGAATGCGTTTTGCGAGACGGTTTACATTAATATCAATCATTTCGATTTCCTTTCCAAAACAAAGACAGGCAGCGAAAGCCGATGCCTGTCTTTGTTGCGATCGCAGAATTTCGATCGGCTATTTCCATTTTTTGATGGCCAGATCGCCCTGCGTCTGAAGATCCTGAATCAGAGCGCCGAGCTCATCCATCATCTTGTTGGTGTCGACAGTCGGGCCGCCGGTCAGCGAAAGCAGCGCCGCATTGCCGAGCATGTTGGTCGGCCCGCTCCCAAACGAAATACTGTTGCCGGTGTAGTTGCTGGAATGAATGCCCAGCTTGAAGCATTTTTGCATCAGGCCGACAATGATCAGTAAGATCCCCAGCCCCATAAACAGAAACAGTACGAGCGGATTGACCATCGCTGCAAAGGGGGAACAGAGAAGAAGAAGTGCTCCGCCAACGACCATCGAAATCTGAATGTCGCGCCCGTAATAGGCGGTAACGCCGGTGACGCCGTCAATCCAGGCCTGCTGAGCGATCCGGCTTCCGCTGCCTTCTCCGTTAAAGAGGACGCGCTTATTCGTTACGGTAAGATATCCCATACAGCGCGGGGAGCGGATATCGGCACATACGTAGTCCCGGATTACGACTTCCCCGTCCGAAAGAATTACGCCATGACACGTCTTGTCCCGGTTTGGCGCTTCCGCATTTTCCACTGCGCGCTGAGCGACCGGCCGAGAAGCCGCCGAGGCATTATCCACAAACGACTGAACCGAACCGGCGACCGCCTGCACGGTCTGCATGGCGGAAGAAGCAGCCGCCGAGGCAGCGGAAGAAACGGACTGCGTCTGGACGTTTGTCTTTACCGCATTCGAAAACTGTCCGTTCTGCGCATTCTGGACGGGCTGCGCGTTCTGCGCATAAGGCGTACTGGATACAGCCTGGGCATTCTGAGGATATCCGGCATTTTTTGCCGGCTGAACAGTTTTGCCAGGCTGAACTCTCTGCGCCGATGCGTTTTGGACCGGATTCGCCTTTGCCGGCTGACTGGCCGGAGAGGATTTGGAAACAGGCGTTCCGCAGCTGGTGCAGAACAGCGCCGTATCGGAAATGGGAGCATGACAGTGCTCACAGTATTTCATAATTTTCCTTCTTTCTTTTCTTACTTTTTTCTTTTAAAGCGCAACAGGTACGGAAAATTGAGCGTCTGGTTTGACACTCACGTTTTCTTTTGACTGTCATTGTCTTTTTTGTACCATAGTCTTTCCCTGCATCGTCCAATTATTCTGAAAATCAATCAATTTATGCCAGCGCTGCTCATTCTTGCAATACCGGATTGTACCTTTCGTTTTTCTATAGGCGATGGCTTTTCGAAGCGTGCAAACGAATAATGGATCCCGCCTTTTTGGAAAAAGAAAAAGAGTCTGCAGGTACCATTGCAGTACGTACAGACTCAAAAAGGGTTCACAACAGAGCGGTTCAGAACGGAATTTCCAGACAATCCCGTTCGATCTCTTTCGTTTGTGCGGCGCCTTGGACTGGATGATCCAGTCCCCCGCGCGTAAACAGGCCGTTTAAATAAACGGAGAAAGCAGCCAGAGCGCTCCGCTTTCCATCCAGCCGATCATGGTGGAACGCATCATGGCCAGCGGTCCATCGAGAATGCCGGAGAAAATTACAACCAGAAACAGCAGGGACATCCAGGCAGGCGGATTATTGACTTTGAAGTATTCTCGGTCCGGCAAAAATGCCCAGAAAATGCGGGATCCGTCCAGCGGCGGGATCGGAATCAGGTTGAAGACGCCAAATCCCATGGACATCACCGCGGTCGCGGACAGAAGCGAGATCAGATACGATCCGATGGCAGTGTTCACGAAGCCGCCGGTGAAATAAACCAGCACTTCAAAAAGGAACACGCAGACAAAGGAAAGCAGGAAGTTGGTCATCGGACCCGCAAAAGCGGTCCAGATCATGCCGGTTTTCGGATCCTTGTAGCGGGATGGATCGACCGGTACCGGTTTGGCCCATCCAAAACCAAAGAGCAGCAGGCAGAGCAGACCCATCCAGTCGATATGGTGGAACGGGTTTAAAGAAATTCGTCCGCGCGATTTTGCCAGCGAATCCCCCAGCCAGTAGGAGACCAGTCCATGCGCCATTTCATGAAGCGTCATGGAAAGGAAAACGGCAATCAGATAAATCGAAATCATGCGCAGATCGAATGTTCGAAGGGCAGATAACATAAATTCTCCTTTCGCAAAGCCAGAGCCTTGCAAAGTCATTTGCGTCGAATTCGGTCCATTGGAGTTCGCAAAAGCATTCTTTTTGCGGCTATACATTTTGGGACCGTATACCCATCATACAGAACGCCATCCAAAAGAAAAGGATTCCGGTTTGATTTGGGCACAGTGTAAGAATTCAAAAAGACTCTCCGCGATCGAGACGGAGAGTCAAATTGTTTTCAGATGGAATGGAATACCGTCCTGTCGGATTAGACGTTGAAGCGGAAATGCATCACGTCGCCGTCCTGAACGACATAGTCCTTGCCTTCCAGGCGCAGCTTGCCGGCTTCCTTAACCGCCTGTTCGCTTTCGAGACGATCGATGTCATCAAAGGCGTACACTTCGGCACGGATAAAGCCGCGCTTGAAGTCGGTGTGAATGACGCCGGCGCAGTCCGGCGCTTTCATGCCGCGCTTGAATGTCCATGCACGACATTCGTCGGTGCCTGCAGTCAGGAACGTGCAGAGATCGAGCGTCGCGTACGCAGTCTGAATCAGATGATCGAGACCGGACTGCGGAAGACCGAGATCTTCGAGGAACGCGTCCTTTTCTTCCGGTTCCAGACTGGAAAGTTCTTCCTCAAGACGGGCGCAGATCGGAACGATGCGCGCGCCTTCGGCTTCGGCCATTTTGGACAGTGCCTGGAAATACGGATTGGCCGACGGATCGGCGATGCCTTCGTCATCCATGTTGGCTACGTAAATGACCGGTTTGACAGTCAGCAGACCGTACTGGTGCAGAATCGGCGCTTCGTCTTCCGTAATTTCCAGAGAGCGGGCCGGATTTCCGGCTTCCAGATGCGGTTTAAGACGGGAAAGCAGATTCATTTCCGCTTTGGCGCTCTTATCGCCGCTCGATGCCTTTCGTTCAACTTTGGCAATGCGGTTTTCTGCCGTCGACAGATCGGCGAGGATCAGTTCGAGATTGATAATTTCGGCATCACGAACCGGGTCGACTGAGTTTTCCACATGCGTGATGTTCGGATCGTCAAAGCAGCGAACGACATGGCAGATCGCATCCGTGTTCCGGATGTTCGCCAGAAACTGGTTGCCCAGTCCTTCGCCTTTGGACGCGCCTTTGACCAGACCGGCAATATCGGTAAATTCAAAGGTCGTATAAATCGTTTTCTTCGGATGAAACAGTTCCGTCAGGCGGTCTACGCGGCGATCGGGTACTTCAACGACGCCGACGTTGGGCGAGATGGTCGCAAACGGATAGTTGGCAGCCTCCGCCTGCGAGTTGGTGATGGCATTAAACAGGGTGGACTTGCCTACGTTTGGCAGTCCGACAATTCCTGCAGTTAAAGACATTGATTCTATTCCTCCTTGTTCTGATCCGCTTTCCGGATGACGCGCTTGAGCTTTTTCTCAAATTTGGAACGCGGCATCAGAACGCTGGTCTGACAGCCCTGGCACTTGATTCGAATATCGGCGCCCATGCGAATGATTTTCCATTCCTTGGAAAGATGGCAGGGGTGCTCTTTTTTCATTTCCACAATGTCGCCAAGGTCGTATTGAATATCAGTCATGAATTCCCTCGTGTTTTTTCCAGGCTTCGATGGTGTTGTCGAGAAGCATGCATACGGTCATCGGGCCGACGCCTTTCGGTACGGGCGTGATGACGGACGCTTTCGGAGCCACTTCATCAAATTTTACGTCGCCTTTCAGTTTTCCGTCTACGCGGTTGATTCCTACATCGATTACGATGGCGCCGTCCTGGACATATTCAGCAGTTACAAATTCCGGCTTGCCGATGGCGGCGATCAGAATGTCGGCTTCGCGGCAGATCGAAGGCGCGTCTTTCGTTCTCGAATGGATGACCGTAACGGTGGCATTGGCGTTCTGCAGAAGCTGCGCGACCGGTTTTCCGACGAGATTGGAACGGCCCATGACTACCGCACGCATACCGGAAAGATCAGTATAGCCGGCTTCTTTCAGAATTTCCATGACACCGCGCGGGGTGCATGGAGCGAAGCCTTCGCGGCCAAGTGCGAGCGCGCCGGCGTTCAGCGGATGAAGTCCGTCGACATCCTTGTCGGGGCTGATGGCCATCAGTGCCTTTTCTTCGTTCAGTCCGGAACCAGCCGGCAGCGGCAGCTGGATCAGAATGCCGTCAACGTTTGGATCTTCGTTTTCTTTCTGTACAACGGCTTCGAGTTCTTCCTGAGAAATGTCGGCAGGAAGATGAATGGTGCGATTTTCAATGCCGATTTTGTGGCAGGCATTGGCTTTGCTTTTGACATAGGACTGGCTGGCTGGATTGTCGCCGACCAGAATGACGGACAGGCACGGAAGGCGCAGACCTTTTTCCTTGATCTGATCGATTTCCTCTTTCATGCCTGCCTGCAGTTTTGCAGCAAGTTCATTTCCATAAAGAATCATTTTTCTATACCTCTCTACTGTCGAGTACGATGGTGATCGGCCCGTCATTGAGCAGATCAATTTTCATATCTGCCTGAAAGACGCCCTTCTGTACGGGGACTTCCTGTTCAAGCAGTGCATTAAACTGATCATATAACATGCGCGCCTGCTCTGCAGGGGCTGCTTCGATAAAACTTGGACGATTTCCCTTTTTGCAGGAAGCGTATAAGGTAAACTGCGAAATCGAAAGCACTTCTCCTTTTATATCCAGGACGGAGCGGTTCAGCTTGCCTTCTTCATCGCCAAAGATGCGCATGTTGACAATTTTGCGAATCATCTTCGACAAAACCGACGCATCGTCTTCCCGGTTAAACCCCACCAGAAGAAGCAGTCCGTCCTGAATCTGGCCGATAATTTCACCGTCCACCGTGCAGGAGGCGTGACTTACGCGCTGAATGACGACTTTCATTCGTCTTCCTCCAGAAGGCAGACAGCCAGAGCGGTCATTCCTTCCTGTCTGCCGACAAAGCCAAGCTTTTCGCCGCGGGTTGCCTTAATGGAAATCTGATCGACGTCGCAGTGAAGAATGGACGCGACATTTTCCGTCATCTGCGCCTTATAGCCGGCCAGATGCGGCTTTTCGGCCATGATTGTCGCGTCGACGTTGCCGATATGATATTTTTTCTCGCGCATTTTCCGATAGACTTCATCGAGAAGCAGCGTCGAGGCGATGCCTTTGTATTTGGGATCGGTGTCCGGGAAATTGGCGCCCAGATCGCCGAGGGCCAGTGCCCCGAGAATGCTTTCCGCAATCGCATGCAGAAGCACATCCGCATCCGAGTGGCCTTTCAGGCCTTTGGGCGAGTCAATCTCTACGCCGCCAAGCACCAGCGGCCTCCCGCTTTCGAGCGGATGAATGTCGATGGCCTGCCCGATTCTCATTCGTGCCATAGTTAACCTCCAGCTTTCGTAACCCGTCCGCCGCATTGGCAGCCGCATAACAGGACGAAAGCTTTTTCTTCCGATTCCAGAAAACGAAAAACACTTCAGACAAAGCCGAATTCTGTATTGAGTTTTAAGCCGGCTTTCTGCCATAAGAGGCCATGCGTCTTTCCGGAAATCCGGCCAGGCAGAGTGAGCGCGCTTTCGTTCCTGATTCTTTCATTGTACGGAAGTTTTTCGCAGATAGAGAAATTTGAAAGAAGATCCGGAAATTTCAAAACAGAAAAAGAGAAGAAAAAAAAGAGAAGAAAAAGGAAGGAAGCACCGGGCAGCTTTCAAAGCCCCGACCGATCCAGATTCTTCTGGCTCCAAAGAAAAAGACGAATCCGCATAATGGGCAGATTCGTCTAGATCTTTGAACTTCAACCGTTCAACGGAAGGATCGGCTTGTTTTCGGTCGGCCTAGCGGCAGACCTGAATAAATGCATAGTAAGAATAATTTCCGGTTTCTACCGGTGCAATTTTGGTATAGCCTTTGCCGTCAATGACGTAGTTTCCATGGACGGCCATGCCGTTTCCAATGTAAATGGCGATATGGTCCAGACCGTTCCCGCCCTGTTCATAGTAGATCAGGTTGCCTGGCTGCGGCGTATCCGTGTAGTAGCCGTACATCGCCGCATAATCCTTTGGCCAGAGCGACATGGCATCGCTGACGCCGGCTTTTGCCAGAGCGAGCTGAACGACTTCCGTGCAGGAGAGTCCGTCGGTCGTTCCCACCAGGCTGAGGGCCGACTGGGCGATGGCCGCGTTCAAAGCGGAGTAATCGCCGGCAGGCTTATTGTCATCGTCACCCGGCTGATTCTGCCCCGGATCGACATCGCTGGGCGGATTCGGGGTGATGGGCGGCTGCGGATTCGGATCGTCGATCGGCGGCTGATCGTCAGGCGGATTATCCGCTGGAGGCTGCGCGTTTGGATCATAATCCGAAGGAAGGTCGTCTTCCGGAATCTGGGTAACGGCAGAAGGATCGGTCTGAACCGGATCGGTGACAACCGGAAGAATCGGCTGTACCGTGATCGTTTCGTCCAGATTGATCGCATCGCCGGTCATCGCCTGATCGGCGCCGTTATCGGCTTCGACGCCGCTTTCCGGAATGGATTCGCCTCCCGCTACGGACGCATTGCCATTCACAACCGGAACCTGTGCCACGGGAACCTGTTCTGCAGGCATATTCGCTGCGGGCTGTGCTGCCGGCTGCTCAGCGACAGGCTGTGTAAGAACAGGCTGCGCATTCATCGCTGCGTCGGCAACGACAGAATCCTGCGTTTCCAGCGTCTGCTCAGAAGAAGCATCCGCGTTCGGCGCAAGATCTGCGCTCTGTGCGGCGGGATCCTCGGACTGGACTTCTGGATTGGGGTCTGCCGGTTCACTCTGAGTTTCGATCAGAGCGACAGCGGCTTTCTCGCGATCCTGCGCTTCCAGACGGGCCAGTTCCCGACGGGCCACATCTTCGGCCTGTGAATCGGTAAGTGTTCTCTGTTGGACTGCATCAGACTGGGATGCTGGTGCTTCGAGATAATATTTCGTATCCAGCTGGACAGGGCTTGGGGTTTCCTGCGCGGCATAGACTTTATCGTCCAGTCTGTCCTGCGCTTCACTGGTGGTGAAGGCAGTGATCGTGGAAACCGTGGCTCCGATCACAGACAGAGTACATATAGCGGCTGCTGCCTTAACGGCAGATGGTTCGTTTGCCTTCATCTCAATACCCTCCAAACTTTTGTATGCGATCCCTCCATTTCCTATCTTAGGCGACTCGAAAATGGCGGACAACAACGGGGTGAATTTTAATATACATTGTCGCTTTAAAAGAAACAGCCCCGAATCCTGTCCAGATGCCGGAGCACTTATAAAGATAGTATAAAGATTCGGGGTGAAAAGGGTAAAGGGAAAAGACTGAAAGTTTAGTTGTGTGAAGCGAAAAAGTAAATTTCATGCCTGGCGCGAAAAAATGGAAATTACTTTTATTAGAACTTTCCCAATGCTGTTCACTTAAGCTTCACAAGCTCACTTACAAATCAGGTTAGTTCCT